>JAYNJY010000011.1:0-14753 GCA_038110665.1 Rhodospirillaceae bacterium
GCCGTATCCCGCATGGCGCCGGCCGAGGTCATGCACGGTGCCGCGCGGGTTGGCGATGTGGTCGGTGCTGTCGATGACGGAGGCGATGGCGAAGAATGTGTTGCGTAGGATTTCCGCGTCACGCGGCGGAATATCCATGACCCCTGCCTCTATGCCTCATTATTTAGACGTTATATGATCTTAGTCCATATCTTCGGGCGGCGCCGATCCCGAATTGAGGATTCGGCCGTTTGCGAATTGAAGGCATTGTCGTTCAGTCCAGATTGATCTTTCGTTCGACCGGGTTGTCGTCCTTGGCCGCCCAGTCGGCGAGGGAGCCGTCGTACATGCGGACATCCTTGTTGCCGAGAATTTCTTGCTGGACGAACCAGCCGAGCGAAGACCAATGGCCGGTGTTGCAAAAGGTGATGATTTCGCCGCTCGTCGGGGCGTTGGCGGCCGCGAACAGCTTCTTTAGGGTCTCGGCGTTGCAAAAGACACCGCCGTCATCCTGCGTCAGCCAGGTTCCCGGAACGTTAACGGCGCCAGGCAGGGTGCCGTGGCGCTTCACTTTGTCGGTCTTATTGACGCCGAGGAATTGGTCGCTCGGGCGCAGGTCGATCAACGCGCCTTTCTTGGCGATCGACATCTTGATGTCGGCTTGGGTCGCGAGGTAACGCGGCTGGAATTCGCTCTTGAACTTCGTCGGGCGGGGAATGGCGGGGTCCTTCTCCAGCGGCGGCGTCTTGAAGTCCAGGTAATGTTCCATGCCGCCGTTGAGGATCGAGACGGTATCGAGGCCGGCGACCTTGAAAGTCCAGAACACGCGGGTGGCGACGCCCATTTCGCCGGCGCCATATCCGCCGGGAACGATCACCACATGAGTGTCATTGCCGATGCCGAGGCCGCCGAACAACATCTCCAACTGCGTCATTTCCGGCAGCATGCCCGATACGCCGTCGCGCTTGGCTCACCAACCGTCGCAGCCGTAGTTGGTGAACACGGCGCCCGGAATGTGGCCGGCGCGGTAGGCGCCGTAAGAACGCACATCGAGGAAAACGACCCCGGGCTTGCCGATGTTCGCCCGTACCCAGGCGGCGCCGACCAGGGCACCCGGTGCCGCCGCCTGCACGGAGAAAGCAGTCAAGATCAAGAGCAGGGCAATCGCAAAACGCCGCATGGCGCACCTCCCAAAGCAACCTTGAGAATTGTTGGACTAGGCCGCGCGTCCCCCGTGCTTCGCCGACCAGGCAATCGGATCGGCCAGGAACTCTCGCACCCCTGCGATGGCTGCGGGCGGAAAATAGCCGCCTTCGTCCGCGACCTTGAGCACGTCGCGCCAGGTGCAGAGATAATGCAATTTGACACCGGCCTCGTCCAGGGTGTCGAGCGCGCCGGAAAAGACGCCGTAGAAGAAGACGACGAAAATGTCGGTGACCTCCGCGCCGGCGGTGCGGAGCGCGTTGACGAAATTGATCTTCGAGCCGCCGTCGGTGGCCAGGTCCTCGACCAGCAGCACCTTCTTGCCTTCCTCGAGACAGCCTTCGATCTGGGCGTCACGGCCGAAGCCCTTTGGCTTCTTGCGGACGTAGAGCATGGGTTTTCCGGTCGCCTCGGCGATCCAGGCGGCATAGGGGATGCCGGCGGTTTCGCCGCCGGCGATCAGGTCGGTGCCGGCGAGGTCGGACTCGCGGCCGAGCATGTCGACACCCATCTCGATGACCCGGCGGCGCGCGGCGGGAAACGAGATCACCCAGCGGCAATCGATGTAGACCGGGCTCGCCCAGCCGGCGGTCAGGGTATAGGGCTCCTCGGGGCGGAAATTCACCGCCTTGATATCGAGCAACCATTTGGCCGTCTCCAGGCCGGCAGGGTTGTGGTCGGTCATCGCATTTCCTCGTTCGGCGTCTCGTTCGTTCAGTCTTAGAGCGTCCTTCCGGGCCAGACAATGGTCAATCCCCGACGCATGGCGCAATGCCGAAAAAAGCCTTTAACCCTGAGTCCAAGCCGCCTAAAACTGCCAATAACTAATATATTCAGGGGAATGAATATGAAAATTGCCATCTACGGGGCCGGCGCCATCGGCGGGTACATGGGCGTGCAGTTGGCGCTCGGCGGGAACGACGTCACCTTGATCGCCCGCGGTGCACATCTCGAAGCCATGCGTGCGAACGGCCTCAAGCTGCTGATCGACGGCGAGGAGCGGGTCGCGACCAACTGCCTGTTCACCAACGATCCGAAGGAAGCTGGGCCGCAGAACGCCGTCATCGTCGCGCTCAAGTCGCACCAGGCCTACGAGGCGACCGACCAGATGAAGCCGTTGCTCGGCCCCGATACGATGGTGGTAACGGCGCAGAACGGCGTGCCGTGGTGGTATTTCTACAAGCTCGAGGGGCCGTATGAGAACCACCGGCTCGAAAGCGTCGATCCCGGGGGATTGCAGTGGAACGGGCTCGGGCCGGAGCGCGCCGTCGGCTGCGTCGTCTATCCGGCGACCCACATCAAGGCGCCCGGCGTGGTCGAGCACACCTACGGCAACAAGTTCACGCTGGGCGAGCCCGACGGCAGCATGTCGGAACGCTGCAAGCAGCTCAGCGCGGCGATGGAAGCGTCCGGCCTGCGCGCGCCTATCCGTGACAACATCCGTGACGACATCTGGAAGAAGCTCTGGGGCAACCTCTGCTTCAACCCGATCAGCGCGCTCACCGGCGCCACCCTCGATATCGTCGCCACCGACATCCCGACCCGCATCCTAGCACGCCACATGATGACCGAGGCACAGGAGATCGGCGAGAGGCTCGGCGTCGACTTCCGCATCGATATCCACAAGCGGATCAACGGTGCCGCCGAAGTCGGCGCGCACAAGACCTCCATGCTGCAGGATTTGGAAGCCGGCAAACCGATGGAGATCGACGCGCTCGTCACCGCGGTGCAGGAAATGGGCCGGCTGACCTCGACGCCGACACCGTTCCTGGATGCCGTCCTCGGCCTGATCCAGCAGCGCGGCCGGGTGTTAGGCGTCTATCCGGTCTATCCGGAGCCGGACGCCTCCATCGACCTGGAAGACAAGATGATCGATTGACGGGGAATGTCCGGGCCGTATTAATGCGGCATGGACAATCGCCACGATCGACGCCATCTCGCCAAGGCGCGTGCGCGCGAGGTCGAAAAACTCATGCGCGAGGCCCGAAAGGCCATGCAGGAGGGCGATGCCGTCCAGGCCGAGCGGCTTTGCCGTGAAGCCATCGGCGTCGATCCGCTGGCTGCCGATCCGCATCACCTGATGGCGCATATCGCCTACGGCCAGGGCCGGTTGCAAAGCGCCGGCGAGCACATCCTGGAGGCCGCGACGCGCGACGACGCCAACGTCGACATCCATGCCGACTGCGGCGCCATCATGAACATGCTCGGCCGTGCCGCCGAGGCCGAGGCCGCCTGCCGCCACGTCATCGAAAACCGTCCCCGGCACGTCGAGGCCTGGAACAACCTTTCGGTGGCGCTCGACCTGCAAGGGCGGCGCAGCGAAGCCTTGGAAGCCTGCGACGAAGCGCTGCGTATCCGTGCCGACTATGTCGACGCCTTGGTCAACAAGGGCAGTCTGCTGGTCAAGACCGGCGAACTCGTCAGCGCCATCGAGACGCTTGCCGAGGCGGCGCAATTGGCGCCTGAAAATCCGCTCGCCCGCGTCAATCTCGCCGCCGCGCTGCGTGGCGTCGGCGAAGCCGAGTTGGCTTGTGAGCAAAGCCTGGAAGCGGTTCGCATCAAGCCGGATTATCCGGAAGCCCACGGTGCGCTCGGCGACTCGCTCGCCGCCACCGGGCATTTCGAACAGGCGCTCGACGCCTACGACAAGGCGCTCGAACTTAGGCCCGGTTTCATGGCGGTAAGGCTCAACAAGGCTGCTGCCTTGTTCAAGCTCGGCCGCCTCGACGCCGCGATGGCGGCCTACCGCGCCATCATCGACGATTTCCCGGGTAGCGCCGATGCCCACAATGGCCTCGGGGTGGTCGAACTGGCCGCCGGCCGGCTCGATGCGGCGATCAAATCGTTCCGCACGGCCGTTGAAATCGACCCACGCCAAGGCGCGGCGTGGGCGGCGCTTGCGTCGGCACCGGGGTACGAACTGACGGTAGCCGACCGCAAGGCTATCGCTGCGCTTAGCGAAGACTCCGGGCTGCCTGCGGCCGCAAGGATTGCCGGCCAGTTCGCGCTCGCCGAGACGCTCGATCGCAAGGGCGATTTCGACGCCGCGTTCGAGCGCTTCCACGCCGGTAACGAGATGCGCAAGATGATTTTGGCCGGGCGCGACCAGATTTTCGATATCGATGCGTTGCGTGAGGCCGTCGACGACATCATCGCCGCTTTTCCGGCCGACCCGGCGGGGCAGGGCGGCATCAGCGACGATGCCCGGCCTGTGTTCGTCGTCGGCATGCCACGCTCGGGCACGACGCTGGTCGAACAGATTTTGGCGAGCCACCCGGACGTCTTTGGCGCGGGCGAGGCGATCAGCATCGCCGGGCTCGATCCGCAAGTGGAACCGGCCGAGAACGTGGCGCGGGCGTTGGAACGGCTCGGTGCAGGTTCGACGGACGCCAAGCGCATCGTCGACAAGACACCGTTCCAGTTCTTCCACTTGGGCCTGATCCGGCGCCTGTTTCCCAAGGCGGCAATCGTGCATTGCCGGCGCGATCCGCTCGATACCGGGCTTTCCTGCTACATGCAGAATTTCACCGAGGCCTATCCCTGGTCCTGCGATCTCGGCCACATCGGCGGTTATATCGACACCTATCTGCGTCTGATGGCCCATTGGCGGAACGTGCTTGGCGGCGCAATGGTGGAAATCGATTACGAACTCCTGGTTTCCGAGCCCGAGCCGCATATCCGGCGCCTGCTCGAAGCCGTCGGGCTCGACTGGAACCCGGCCTGCCTCGAATTCCACCGCACCGACAGGGTCGTGTATTCGGCATCGAATTGGCAGGTGCGCCAACCGCTCTACCGCAGCGCGGTCGGACGTGTGGCGCACTACGACGCGCATCTGGCGCCGCTTCGTGAAGCACTCGGCCGGCATGGTTGAGGCGGAATGCAACTGGGTGCTGGCCGATGACCGTGCCGGCAATCGCTCCCAGGCGCTGGGTGTCGCCGTCAGGCTTGGGCGGCCGTTCACGGTGAAGGAGATCGCTTACGGCGCGTGGGCCAATCTGCCCAACGTAATGCTGGGGGCATCGCTCCTGGGTGTCAGCACGGCAACCCGAAATACGATCTGTGCGCCGTGGCCCGATATGGTCATCGCGGCCGGCAGACGAACCGCGCCGGTAGCCCTGGCGATCAAGCGCCGCTCGCAGGGGCGGAGCAAACTGGTGCAAGTGATGAATCCGGGTCTCCGTCCGGGCGCGTTCGATCTCATCGCCAGGCCGTCGCACGACCCTGAATTGGCCGGTACTAACGTACTGACCGTCGTCGGTGCGCCGCATGGTCTGACGGCCACCGTGCTATCAGAGGCACGGGTGCGTTGGCTGCCTGAGTTGGAGGCGCTGCCAGCGCCGCGGATTGCCTTGATCGTCGGCGGTTCGACGCGCCGGCGCCAGTTCACCGATGCGATGGCGTGGGATTTGGGCGCGCGTGCTTCCGCCATGGCGAAATCGGCCGGGGGTTCGTTGATGATCGCGGCCAGTCGCCGCACGGGCTTGGCTGGCGAGGCCGTGATCGCCGCTGTGGACTGCCCGCACCGGGCCTATCGCTGGGGCGACGCCGGCGACAATCCCTATCAAGGCTTCCTCGCCTGTGCCGATGCCGTGGTCGTGACCGGCGACTCGGTCTCGATGTGTTCGGAGGCCTGCGGAACGGGCGTTCCGGTGCAGGTGTTTCAGCCCGAAGGCCTGATCACGGAGAAACATGCGCGTTTCCATCGCGACCTGTTCGCGGGTGGGTACGCGGAACCGTTCACCGGCGTGCTCGGAACCGGGAGCCCGGCCGTCCTGGACGCGGCTGGGCTTATCGCCCGGGAAATCGAGGCGCGCGGATTGCTCTAGAGCAGGTCGGCGTGGTAGGCAACGACCTTTTGGCGCTGCTCGCCGAGGCCCTCTATACCGAGCCGCATCTCGTCGCCGTCCTTCAGGAATACCGGCGGCTTGAGGCCGAGCCCGACGCCCGGCGGCGTGCCGGTGGCGATGACGTCGCCCGGCAGCAATGTCATGAAACGGCTGACGTAGCTGACCAAGTGATCGACACCGAAGACCATGGTGCGGGTATTGCCGTTCTGGCAGCGCTTGCCGTTGACTTCGAGCCAGATGTTCAGGTTCTGCGGCTCGGGCACTTCGTCCGGCGTGACTAGCCAGGGTCCCAACGGAGCCGAGGTATCGAAGCTCTTGCCCTTGACCCATTGGCCGGTGCCCTCGAGCTGGAACGCGCGTTCGGAGACGTCGTTGAAGACGGCATAGCCCGCGATGTGGCCGAGCGCCTCGCCCTGGGTGACGTACTGCGCCTTGCGCCCGATGATGACGGCGAGTTCGACCTCCCAGTCGCCCTTGGTCGAGTCCTTGGGCAGCACGACGGGATCGTTGGGGCCGTTAAGAGCGGTGATCGCCTTGGTGAATATCACCGGTTCCTCGGGCACGGCCATGCCGGCTTCGGCGGCGTGGTCGGCATAGTTGAGGCCGATGGCGACGATCTTGCCGACGCCGGCGACCGGCGTGCCAATGCGGACGGTGCCCTGCACCAACGGCAACGTGCTGGTGTCGATGTTGGAAAGCCCGGCGAGCCGGTCCGGATCGAGATTGGATCCGGCGAGGTCGTTGAGCTTGTCGGAAAAGTCCCGGAGACGGCCGTTGTCGTCGAGCAGGGCGGGCTTTTCCTTGCCCTTGGGTCCGTAACGCAGCAGCTTCATTGGGCGGGGCCTTTCGCGGCGATTGTGAAGTCGGATGGCAAGCTTAAGGATGGGCAGTCAAAGGTCAATCGCCTAGACGCTGGCGCCGAGCAGCGGCACCTGGGCCGGCGCGTCGAAAATGCTGTCGCCTTCACGCACGGAAAAGCTGTCGCCGGCCGTGCGCCAGGCGTCTTCGCGTTGTCCGGGATGCGAGCCGTGGCCGCACCAGACATGCATGCCGCCCGCCAATCCGGCGGCTTTGCCCGCGGCAAGGTCGCTGGCGTGGTCGCCGACGATCCAGGACGCGGCATAGTCGATGGCCAGCAGGCTGCCGGCGCGCAGCAGCATGCCCGGGTTCGGCTTTCGGTCGGGATGGTCTGCGACGTTCCACGGCGCATCGCCGTCCTTGTGGAACGGACAGGCCATCACGGCGTTGACGAAGGCGCCCTCGGCGGCGAGATCGTCGAGCATCTTCTCCTGAACACGAGCGAACTCGGCCCAGCCGTAGATGCCGCGCCCGATGCCGCTCTGGTTGGTGACGACGACGACCGGATAGCCGAGCGCGTTGGCTCTTGCGATGGCCGCGGCGGCGCCCGGCATCAGTTGAGTGTCTTCGACGGTATGCAGGTAATGGGTCTCGACCAGGATGACGCCGTCGCGGTCGAGGAACAGGGTCGGGCGCGGCGCCATGCCCTGGCCGCGATTGAGGCATTGCACCCAGATGCCGTCGTCCCCAACTGTATCGCCGTAGGCCAGAGGTGAAGCGTTGCCGACCATAGCCGCCTTTCGAATTTCGTTTACCGGACACCCGATTTTCTCGAAAATCGAACGTCGTCGAAGCTGTTAGCACCCGATGCGCCGCTAGGAAAGGGCAAGTTCCGTGATGACGGAGAAGGGCGAAAGTCCCGTCGGTACCATCGAAAACTGCTGGATGCGCTGGATATTGCTCGCCTTCGGTTGGGCCAACGTCGCGCTCGGCGTGATCGGCGCCTTCTTGCCGGGGCTGCCGACGACGGTGTTCCTGCTGATCGCGCTCTGGGCGTTCTCGCGAAGCTCGCTCCGGTTCCATGGCTGGCTCTGGCATCACCCCAGGCTCGGTCCGCCGGTGCGTGACTGGCATACCCACAAGGTCATTCCGAGGAAAGCGAAGTGGCTGGCGATCCTGACCATGACGGCGAGTTTCGTTTACATCGCCGATTTCGTGGCGTCCGATTGGAAATTGCCGGCATTGATGGCCGCCATCCTGGTGCCGGCGGCGCTGTTCATCGTCACCCGCGCCAGCGCTCCGCCGGATATGGAGCCTGTCCCAGTCGAGGAAACCGCCGAGGGTTGACGCTCATGCGCCGGCGGCACGGCCCGCCAGGTTGAGCCCGACCACGCCGATTACGATCGGTGCAATGGCCACCGTCTTGATCACCGTGACGGTCTCGTCGAACAGGAAAATCCCGGCAATCGCGACGAGCGCGTTACCGACCCCCGACCAGATCGCGTAGGCGATGCCGAGTTCGATCCCCTTGAGCGAAAGCCCGAGCAAAGAAAAGCTAGTGACATAGGCGACGACCACGACCGCGCTCGGCTTCAGGGCGGAAAAGCCCTGCGAATACTTGAGCGCGATGGTTCCGGTGACCTCGGTGACGATGGCCAAGGCGAGCAGCAGCCACGACATGCCGTTTCCCTCCGATTTTTCCAGTGTTCGGGCTGCTTAACACGGTGGCGTCGGCATTCAAGGGCAATTAACATGCCGTCCATGTCGCAAGGTCTCGCCCCGCTCGTTGTCGCCATGGTGCTGTTCGTCGGCACGCACATCGTGCTGCCGGACCCGCAGGTGCGCCGGGTGCTGGTCCGCGTGCTGAGGGAGAAAAGCTATCTCGCGGCCTATTCGGTGCTGTCGATCGGGCTGCTCGCCTGGGTGGTCAACACCTACAAGTTGGCGCCGCACGTCGAGGCGCTGGTTCCCAACACCGGCATGCGGCATGCGTCGTTGACGGTGATGCTGGTCGCCAGCTTTTTCCTCGTTTGCGGGTTCGCCCAGCGCAACCCGAGCACGGTGCCGGCGGCGCAGTTAGGCTGGAAGCCGGAAGCCAAGGGCATCTTCAAGATGACCCGTCACCCGGTGATGTGGGGGGTGGCGCTATGGGGCGTGAGCCACGCCCTGGCCAACGGTCACGCCGCCGCGTTGATCCTGTTCGGCGGCATGGCGTTGTTGGCGCTCGCCGGCGCATGGCATCTGGACCGCAGGAAACGCCTGGCGCTCGGCGAAGATTGGCTCGCGTTCGAGGCCGCGACCTCGTTCGTGCCGCTCGGCGCCATCGTTACCGGACGCGCACGCATGGAACGCGGCGACATCCCTTGGTGGCAGTCGCTGCTGACCGTCATCGTCTGGGTCGCCATGCTGTTCGTGCACGCATGGCTCGGACGCGACGTGTTTCCGCTGCACTTCGCCTAGGAGCGATCCTCCAGGATCATATCGGCGGCTTTCTCCGCCATCATGATGATCGGCGCATTGGTGTTGCCGGAAACCAGTCTCGGCATGGCCGAGCCGTCGACGATCCGCAAGCCCGATACGCCGCGCACGCGAAGCCGCTCGTCGAGCACCGCCATCGGGTCGGTGCCCATCTTGCAGGTGCCAACCGGGTGATAGAGCGTTGCACCCGTGCGGCGCGCGTAGTCCAACATTTCGTCGTCGGTCTGGCAGTCGTCGCCGGGCAGCACCTCACCGTCGCGGAAGGGCGCCATCGCGTCGGTCGCCATCAGTTGGCGTGCGATGCGAAGCCCGGCGATATGGGTACGGCGGTCGAGGTCTTCATTCAGGAAGTTCTGGCGGATGGCTGGCGCCGTCAGCGGGTCGGCCGACTTGATGTGGATCGAGCCGCGGCTTTCCGGGCGCAATTGGCAAGGCCCGATGGTCAGGCCGGGGAAGTTGTCGAACACGCGCTTCTTCGGGTCTTTGAAGCTAGCGTTGGCGACGTGGTACTGGATATCGGGCGTTTCCAGTTCCGGCCGGCTGCGCACGAAACCGCCGAGGATGCCGGCCGAGAGTGTCAACGCGCCGCGTGACGCGAACAGGAACTTGAGCCCTTCGATCATCGCCGGAATGCCCTTGGTCTGCTGGTTCAAGGACGGCGTGTTCTTGATCCGCCAGACAAGGCGGCTGACGTAGTGGTCCTGCAGGTTCTCGCCGACTCCCGGCAATTCCTGCGCGACCTCGATGCCCTGCGCTTTCAACACTTCCGGACGGCCGATGCCGGAGAGTTCGAGCAACTGCGGCGACTGGATCGAGCCGGCGCAGAGGATCACCTCGCGCCCGGTGAGCGTGCGCCTCGGTTCACCGTGCACGGTGTATTCGACGCCGGTGACGCGCTTGCCGTCCATGACCAGCCGCGTCGCCTGGGCGTAAGGCTGCACATGAAGGTTGGGGCGCGAGCGCGCCGGCTCCAGATAGGCGGCCTTGGTGCTGAACCGCCGGCCGTTCTTCTGCGTCAGCTGATAGTAGGCGAAGCCTTCCTGCTGGGCGCCGTTGTAGTCGGCATTCTTCGGATAGCCGAGCTCGACGCTGGCGTCGATCAACGAGTCGAGAACCGGATAGGTCTCGCGCGAGGCGGCGACGTTGAGCGGGCCGCCCTCGCCGTGAAACTCGTCGCCGCCGCCCTCGCGGTTTTCGGCGCGTTTGAAATAGGGGAGGATGTCGCTGTACGACCAGCCGCGGTTGCCGAGCTGCGCCCAGATGTCGTAGTCGCGCGCCTGGCCGCGCACGTAGAGCATGCCGTTGATCGACGACGAGCCGCCCAGCACCTTGCCGCGCGGGATCGGAATCTGGCGGTCGGCGAGGTTCGGCTCCGGCTCGGTGTCGAACAGCCAGTTCACCTTGGGATCGACCATGGTCTTGATGTAGCCGACCGGCACGTGAATCCAGATTCTGCGATCCTCGCCGCCGGCTTCGAGTAGCATGACCGTTACCTTGGGATCGGCGCTCAAGCGGTTGGCGAGCGTGCAGCCGGCCGAACCGGCGCCGACGATGATGTAATCGTAGGTTGTCGAGTTCTCGGACATTTATCCCCCCACAATGCGTTGGGATATTGATGACAGATAACCCGCGAAGATCAATCCTGGAACCGGTCGCGAAGCGCACGCTTAAGGGTCTTGCCGGCGGCGTTGCGGGGGAATTCGTCGAGCACCACGACGCGGCTGACCCGCTGGAACTTCGCCGCCACGTTGGCGTTGATCCAGCTCTTGAGGGCTTCCGGGTTGATATCATGGCCCTGCTTCGCGATCACCGCGCAAATCGGCGTCTCGCCCCATTTTTCGTCGAGGATGCCAAACACCGCGACCTCGGCGACGGCTTCGTAGGCGACGGCGATTTCCTCGATGTCGCAGGGGTAGACGTTGACGCCACCGGAAATGATCATGTCCGTCTTGCGGTCGACCAGGTAGAGGAAACCATCCTCGTCGACGTAACCGAGATCGCCGGTGAACAGCCAGCCGTCCTTGACCGCGGCGGCGGTGAGGTCCGGGCGTTTGTAGTAACCCGGCATCAGGTGCGGGCCACGGCCGACGATCACGCCGACCTCGCCGGCGGGGAGGTCGTTGCCGGCCTCGTCGCAAATGCGCATTTCCAGGAACGGCGGGCAGCCACCGACGGACTCGGGCTTCCTGCGGAAGTCGTTCTTGTCGAGCACGGTCATGAACCCTTCGGTCAGGCCGTAGAGTTCGTAGAACCGGCCGGGCAGCAGGTCGTCGAAGCGCTTCTTGTGTTCCAGGTGCAGCGGCGCACCGAGGCTGAGCACGCATTCCAGCGAACGCAGGTTTTCGAGCGTGGCGTCGGGATGGTTGATCAGTTGGATGATCTGCGCCGGCACCATCATGATATGCGTCACCTTCTCGTCCCGAATGGAGGCAATGACCCGCGCGATATCGAGGGCTTCGTGCAGGATATAGGTGCCTCCGTCGTAGAAGATCGGCATCAGCGTGACGAAGGCGCCATTGAAGATAGCGGCGCCCGTATGCAGCACGATGCTCTCCGGCGAGAAGCGGAACGCCTGGGTGAACATGGTGCAATAGTCGGCGCGGATGTAGTGGCTGTGGACGATGCCCTTGGGATCGCCGGTGGTGCCGCTGGAGTAGATGATGTTGTAGACGTCGTTGTCGGTGAGGCCGGCATCCGGAAGCGCAGCGTCAGAATGCCCGGCGGTGAAATCGGCATAACTCCGATAACCGGGTTCCGACTTGTCGCCGGCGATGATGTAGTTCTCGGCCGGGATATCGAGGTCGGCACGCGCCGCGGAAACCAGGGCGACGTAGTTCGGATGCGTCAGCACCATCTCCGCGTCGGCGTCGCGCAGCAGCCCGGCCAGGCCTTTCGGCTGCAAAAGCGGGCTCATCGGCACGACGACGGCGCCGGTTTCCGCCGCCGCCCAATAAAGATCGAGCAGTTCCTGGCAGTTGGGTACGACAGTGGCGATCTTTTGACCCTTGCCGATGCCGGCCGAGGCAAGAGCGCGGCCGAGGCGGTTGACGCGTTTCGAGAAGGCGGAATAACTCAACCGCTCGCCACCGAAAACGATTGCCGTGTGATTGGGGCGTTAACGGGCATGGCGCGGGATCAGCGTGCCGATGTTCATGTTCGCGGAACCTCCCTGGCAGACCGTTTGTCGGTCGATTGGTTACGTGATACACCAAGGACGCGGGACAGGACAGGGGCATCGCCGATGACGGAAACGACACGGAAACCGGCGCCGGGCGCGGCGCTCGACAGGCTCGGCCGGATCAGACTGTTGTCGCTCGACGTCGACGGCGTTTTGACCGACGGCGGCATCTACTACACCGACAGCGGCGACACCTTCCGCAAGTTCAACGCCCAGGACGGCATGGGCCTGGCGAGGCTCAGGAATTCCGGCGTTACCATTACAATCATCTCGGCTGGCGCGCCCGGCGCCATCGAGCACCGCGCGCGACGTCTCGGCATCAAGCACGTGTTCACGGACGTCGCCGACAAGCTTGCCACGCTCGGCGGCCTCGTCGGCGAGCTGAGCCTGGAAATGGCCGAGGTCGCGCACATGGGCGACGACGTCAATGACCTGCCGTTGATGCAGGCGGCGGGGCTCGCCATCGCGCCGGCGAATGCCGTGCCGGAGGTTCTGAACGCCGCCGCCATCGTCACCACCAGGCGCGGTGGTGACGGCGCCGTGCGCGAGATTTGTGATGCCATTCTCAAGGCGCACGGCCAAGCGCTCGAAACCAATCTTGCCTTCGACAGCCATTTGCCCGGTGAGGGCAAGGGCGGAACCTGATCTATAGCGCCACCGGGATCGCGGTGGTCGACTTCACTTCTTCCATGTTGACGTAGGTGTGGGTTTCGCGCACGCTCGGCAGGCTGACCAGCGACTGGCCGAGGAAACGCCGGTAGTCGGCCATGTCCTTGACCCGCGCCTTGATCAGATAATCGAAGCCGCCGGCGACCATCTGGCATTCGAGCACTTGCGGCATGTTGAGAATGGCGCGCTTGAACTCGTCGAACACGTTCTCGTCGGTTCGGTCGAGCAGCACCTCGACGAACACCAATAACGCGGCGTCGAGCTTTTCCGGATCGACGAAAGCGGCATAACCCTTGATGAAGCCCTCGCGTTCGAGCCGGCGCATGCGTGAAAGGCAGGGCGTCGGGCTCAGGTTGACGCGTTCCGCCAAAGCCTGATTGGATATCCGTCCGTCGCGTTGCAACTCGCGCAGAATGCGGCGGTCGATGCTGGTCGCCGACGAACGCATCGACGGCGTCGCCTTCACCGGCTCGACCGAGACCGCGCGCGCGATCAATCGGGCACTCGCCGGCCGGGAGGGCCCGATCGTGCCGCTGATTGCAGAGACGGGTGGCCAAAACGCGATGATCGTCGACTCGACGGCATTACCCGAACAGGTCGTCGGCGATGCCGTATTTTCCGAGTTCCGCAGCGCCGGCCAGCGCTGCTCGGCGCTACGCGTTCTGTTCGCGCAGGCCAACATCGCCGACAAGGTGATACGCATGCTGGCCGGTGCCACGCGGGAACTTCGGCTCGGCGACCCGGCGTTGCTGGAGACGGACGTGGGGCCGGTCATCGATACGGAGGCCATGGCGATGCTGGAAGCGCATGCCGAGCCCATGAACGGTGTCGGCAAGCTGCTCTGCCAGGCGGATTTGCCGCAAGGCTCCCAAGGTGGCCATTTCTTTGCGCCTCGGGCCTACGAAATCGCCAGCTTGGATTTGCTGGAACGAGAAGTGTTCGGCCCGATCTTGCACGTCATTCGTTTCGACGGCGATGACGTAGAAGGGGTTATAGACGCCATAAACGCGACGGGCTATGGCCTGACGCTTGGGGTCCACAGCCGTATCGACAGCGTGCACGCCCGCGCCGCCGCGCGGGTTCGGGCCGGAAACGCATACATCAACCGCAACATGATCGGGGCCGTCGTCGGCGTGCAACCCTTCGGCGGCGAGGGGCTTTCAGGCACCGGGCCGAAGGCTGGGGGCCCACGTTATCTGCATCGGTTCGCCGTCGAACGCACGCTCAGTGTCAATACGACCGCCGCCGGCGGAAATGCGGCGCTGATGTCGCTTTCCGAGTGAGCGGCCGCCGCTGCGATCCCCGGATCCCGCGGGAATCCAGCCACACAACAAGATTGTTGTGTTTCTCATGCCGATTCTTTATTAAGATTCAGTATGATAGCGTGCAACGTTCAAGTTCGAATGGTGGCGTTGGCGGCGCTGGTCGCGATGACCGGTTGTGCCGGCGAACCTTACATCGTGAACTCGCACGAGTTCGTGCGTGAATCCCCTTATTTCCTTGATGGGCTGAAGGATCGTTCGACGGTGGAAATCTGCTATCACAAACGGAAGGCGACGCCCGAGGTAATCCGCAATATGGCGGTCGTCGAGTGCCGACGT
>JAYNJY010000011.1:14763-23576 GCA_038110665.1 Rhodospirillaceae bacterium
CCTCTTACAATGTCTGTCCTCTGACGACGCCGGTGGCTGCCGTATACAGATGCTTCGATCCGAACGAGAAAAACAACAAAGAAACCACTGCGAACCCAGGCTCGTAACCCGAGACTCCAGAAGGAGGATGACGTGATGAAAACGCGAATGATGTTAGTTGGTGCGGTCTGTGCCGTTGCGCTAATCGGTTGCGCGCAAACCACCGATCGCATCAAGACCATGAGTTGGATGGAAATGGCCGGCACCTTGGGTAGCGCCGCGGTCGGCGGGTATGCCGGCGCGCACTTTGGCGGCGGACTTGCCCAGACGTTCTTTACCGCCGCGGGCGTCATGATCGGTGGCGGCGCCGGGTATATGGGCGTGCGCATGATGTCCGAGCGCGACCATGCGATGCTCAGCGAGACGACGCAAAAGGCGTTGGTCGCGGGATCGCCCGGCACCCAGTACCACTGGAGCAATCCGGAAAGCGGCAACAGCGGGATGATCCGGACGGTTTCCTCCTATCGTCGGTCGGACGGCGCCAAATGCCAGCAGTACCGCGCTTCGGTCGTGTTCCCTGACGGCGTTGCTTCCGGCAACGGCTCGGCCTGCATACAGGCCGACGGCCAATGGCTGGCGATGGCCGACGGCTTCAACTGAGGCTCGGTCCTTCCGGGTGCTCGGATGATCGATAGGTTGCGCGCGTTATGCTGACGTCGTTTCTGACGGCAACGGCCGGTGTCTATGCCGCGCTGATCGGCGTCATGTATTTTTCCCAGCGACATCTGATGTACCACCCCGGTGCCGATCTTGAGAGTCCGGCGGTCAGCGGCGTCGCCGAAATGTCCCCGCTGGCCCTGGAAACAGCCGATGCCCTGACGCTTCAGTCGTGGTATGCGCCGCCGCGCGACGGTCGCCCCGTGCTGGTTTATTTTCACGGCAATGCCGGGCACATCGGAGACAGGGGCTTCAAGGCGCGGCCTTTCCTGGATGCCGGCATGGGCGTGATGCTGGTCGGTTATCGTGGATTTGGCGGCAATCCGGGAAATCCCACCGAAACCGGGCTTTATAACGATGCCGAGGCGGCGCTCTCGCATCTCGTAGCGTTGGGAGTCGGGCCGGAAAACTGGGTGCTTTACGGGGAGTCGCTCGGGACCGGCCTCGCGGTCGAAATGGCGGAACGCAGGGCGAAGGCGGGAACCCCCGTTGGCGCCGTCGTGCTCGAGGCGCCGTTTACCTCGATGGGAGATGCGGCGCAGTCGCGCTACCCGTTCCTGCTGGCGCGGTGGCTGGTCAAGGACCGTTACCACTCGATTTCGAAGATTGCTTCGATTTCTGCACCATTGCTGATTTTCCACGGAAACCTGGACGGTGTCGTACCGTTTTCCTTGGGCCGCCGCTTGTTCGAAGCGGCGCAGGAACCCAAGCGGTTCGAAACCATCGACGGGGCTCACCACAGCAACCTGTTCGATTTCGGCGTGTCCGATTTGGTGCTGGAATTCATTACGACCGACGCCTCGCAAGGCGGGGACAAATCCACCGCCAAGATGTTGCGAAACCTGCCGTAAATCACTACAACATGAAATGGTGTCGTGTATCCTCACGAGAGGAGTATGCGCACCGGCTGTGGAAAAAGTAGGACGCTCGACCAGAAATGGCTCAGGTTCCGAAAATTTATGCACCGACTGCGGCGCAGGTGACTGCGAACGCGCGCACCATCGCGGGTACGCGCGTGGCTTCGCTCGACGGCGAGATTGGTGGCTCGAATTCCAGCCTGGCGACGTCCAACCTGGATACGGCGCCGTTCACGCTCCAGGGCCAGACGCATCACGGCCAGGAACGCGAGCACCGCGAAGAGAGACCGCCGATCCGCCATGGCGGCCTGCTCTTGGTGCCGAGTCGCGCGTTCGGTTCGCTGGTCGAGTACTACGGCAACAACATCTCCAACGATGCCGGGCCGGAGGTGCGCTCGCGACGGAATCCCGGTCTGATCTCGCGCGCCATTTCGACCTACGAGACAAACGCCAAGATCATCCATGGCGAGCAGGAACTGACCGGAACCGAGATCAGCATCCGCCTGTAGCGGCTTCGGGCCGCCCGCGTCAGTCCGAAGGGCCGTATGACCCTTTTTTCTTTGCCGTGTGGATGTGTGACAGTGATCACGCGCAGTTTTGACAGAAAGCGGGAATATGCGGTCATGGCAGCCCCGACCCTATCCTCCATTGCCGTTTCCGGCCTCAACGCCGGTGCCACCCGGGCGCAGGTCACGGCCAACAACGTGGTCAATGCCAATACGCCGGGCTTTCGTCCGGCGCGGGTCGAGACGATGACGCTGGTCGCCGGGCGCGGGATAGACGGCGGTGCGGGCGTGCAGGCCCAGTTGCTGGAAGGCACGGAGCCGGGCGTCGATCTGGTTACCGAATTCACCCAACTCATCGCCTCCAAGGTTACCTACAAGGCCAGCGCCGAACTGATCTGTACCGGACTCGAGCTGGATGAGGCACTTTTGCGCGCCGTGAAATAGCGGCATTTCCGTGCTCCGCATCCGGCTCCGGTTTTTTCCTGGCGGTTAACACCTTTTTTCCATTTTCCGGGCATTTTGTTATGATGATCCGCGTCAATGAGGACCGGCGCGGGTCCGAGGCGACAATAACGACGGAAAACGGCGCATGCCTGCAGACGTGAACAACGCATTCGACGTGGCGTTCTTCTTCGCCGATACAGCTTTGGCGGAAAACGAATACCTGCAGCCGCAAAAGCTCCAGGGCCTGTTGTTCCTGGCGCAAGCCTACTATTCCATCGCATTCAAGGGTCGCAAGCTGATGCCGGCGGTGTTCGTCGCCGACGAGCGCGGGCCGCTCGAGCCGAACGTCTACATCGCCTTTTCCAAGGGCCGGCCCGATATCGACGCCGATTTGTTCCTGCCGCACGAGGTCCAGAGCTTCCTGGACGCCGTCTGGCGCCGTTTCGGGCATCTTTCGACCGAGAAGATCACGACGATGAGCAAGGGTACCACCGCCTACAAGCGGGCGCGCAAGAAAGGCAACCGCGCCGAGATCGACCTCGTCGACATGCGTCTTTCGTTCGTGCGCGGTGAGCAGGAAGCGCCGAGTATCGATCAGGTCGTGAAGCCGAAGATCTATCGCACCCAGACCGGTCGACCGGTAACGGTCAAATCGTGGGTTCCGGGCGGCGGCTCACCCAACTGAGCGGCGCATCAGCGGGCCTCGCGCTCCATCCCGTGCTGCGACAATAGTTCCGAATGAAACGCCTCGATTAGCGGCGTGTTCGCATGTCCTCGCCGCCACAGAATGCCGATGCCGCGCATCACCGGGGGATGGCCGAACGGAATGCTCTTGAGCGGCATCGGGAAGGGGTTGTTCATGAACCGCTGCGGCACGATGGAAACGCCGTGGCCGAAGAATACCATGGTCGACACCGCTTCGAGTGTACCGAACTCCATCTTGACCTCGACCTTGATCTTGCGCTGTTTCAGGTGGCTTTCGACGAGGTGCGAATACCATGCGCGCCGGTCGAAGCGGATATAGGGATAGGCCGTCAGCACTTCTTCGTCGTAATTGCCGACGCAGTCGATCGGCGCGATCACGACAAGCATCTCGCTCGCCACCTGTTGCCAGGCGAAACCCGCTGGAACGGAGCGAGGTTCGCTGATCAAGGCGACGTCCAGATCGCCGCTCTTCAACCGTGTCAGCAGATCGACCGGGAACCGGCCCGGCACCGTCGTCGATTTGGGACGAAGCTGGGACCAGGACCCCGAGTGGAAGGCGAAGACGCTGGCCGATGACGGTGTCGACCTTCGTGGCGAGCGCGATACCACGCCGCGCTACCAATTTCCCGAAGACAAGCTGCTGGCGGAAGCCGCCGCGGCTAACCGGTGACCAAGTAAAGCAGCAGGAAGAGCCCGAGCAGACCGACCGCCCATGACACCATGGTGCCCGCCGCATGCGTGCGGGCGAAGGTGCCGTCGAGGCCGTGATGGCGGTGTGCGAAGCGCAGGAAATCGTCGATCAGACCAAGCATGAGACGCCGGCCGGAACGATCGATGTCGTCGACGGCGTCGCGCGACCAGGCCAGGAACCTGGGCAACAGGCGCCGGTAGACCCAGTCGAAGTCGAGGTTGACCGAGGGCGTTTCCGCCGGGTATCGGCCGGACGTCACCAGCCATACGAAGGCGATGGCGGCGAACACCAATAACTGCAACGACGTCATCACGTGCGCCGTGGTGTAGGGGTGGTAGTCGACCGCAAACGGCAGGATCGCATAAAGCGGTTCCGGATGGATGCCGATGCCGATGCAGAGCGCCGCGGTGATGCCCATGGCGAGCAGCATGTTGAAGGGCGCTTCCTTGACGCGCCGGCCGCTGTCGTGGGCGAAGAAGGCGAAGTAGGGGATCTTGATGCCCGAATGCTCCATCACGCCGGCGGACGCAATCAGCAGGATGCCCCAGACGATCCATCGATGCTCCTCGGCCGCGGCGGTCAGGATCATCGACTTGGTGACGAAACCGGAGAACAGCGGAAACGCGGAGATCGACATGGCGCCGATGATGCAGAACCCGGCGGTCCAGGGCATCGACTTGTAAAGCCCGCCGAGTTCGGACGCCTTGACCGTGCCGGTGCGGAACAGCACCGCGCCCATCGACATGAACAGCAGCGCCTTGTAGAGGATGTGCGCGAAGGCGTGCGACGCGGTTCCGTTGAGCGCCATTTCGGTACCGAGCCCGATACCGCAGACCATGAAGCCGAGCTGATTGTTGAGGCTATAGGCGAGTACGCGGCGGAGGTTGTTCTCGATCACCGCGAAGAACACAGGGAAGGCGGTCATGGCGGCACCGATGTAGATCAGGATCTCGGTGCCGGCATATGCCCGCGCCAGCGCGTAGACCGCGAGCTTGGTGGTGAACGCGCTCAGAATCACGGTGCCGGTGACGGTCGCCTCGGGATACGAGTCCTGTAGCCAGTTGTGCAGCAGCGGGAACGCGCACTTGATGCCGAAGGCGATGAACACCAGCTTGCCGCCGAGACTGTCGATGCCGATGTGGTTGAAGGCGATGGAGCCGGTGTCGGCAACGATCAAGAGCGCGCCGGCCAGCAGCAACACGCCGGACCCGACCTGAATGATGAGATAACGCATGCCGGCGCGCAGTGAGCGCTCGCTACCGGTCGCCCAGATCAGGAACACCGACGAGATCGCCGTCAGTTCCCAGAACACGAACAGCGTGATCAGGTCGCCGGCGAAAACGGCGGCGACGGCGCTGCCCATGTAGACCTGCGCCATCGATGCCTGTAGCGGGTCGTCCTCGTGAATGGCATAAAGTACGCTCAGGAACGCGGCGATGTGGAAGATGTAGCCCCAGACCAGGCTGAGCTTGTCGACACGCAACGTCTCGAGCGTGTAGCCAAAGGCCGTCATGGTGACGAGCGTGCCCGGATCGAGCGCGATGGTGTAGGCCAATCCGGCCGCCGGCAGGACGAGCAGCAGCGCGCGGCGCGCCATGCCCGGGAAAAACGGCACCAAGAGGCCGCCCAGGACCATGATCAGGCCGGGGTTGAACTCACTCATCGTAGTAGTCCTCCGGCCGCATCAGGATCTTGCGCAGGTACTTGCCGGCAAGCACGATCCCGACGAAGGCGGCGAAGCCGAAGATGGCGTAGAAGGCCGGAATTTCCTCGACCGAGAAATGCGGGTGCTTGTGATAGAAGAAATCGCCGACTGCGAGCAGGGCGCCGAAGCCGATCAACACGCGCAGCAGCAGCTTGACGTTGCCCGGCTTGTCCAGCCAGTAGGCCTTGGCGTCGTTGTGGTGGTCGCTCATGGCGTCACCCCCTGGGCAAGCGGCAATAGGAACGCGTAGATCGCGTCGGCGAAGAAGAACAGGGCGAAGCAGCCGACCGCCGTGAACGTCAGCGCGCCGACGCAGCTCAGCGGCGCCTCCTCGAAGCGGCTAAAGCGCCAGACGTTCGGCGCCGCCGCGTCGCCGGGATGGCCGTGGCCGCCATGATCGCCACCATAATGATCGTCGTGATGACCGTGATGATCATCGGCGTCGGGCGCGCGGAAGAACCCGCGCACGACGATCGGTATCAGGTAGGCCACGTTCAGCAGCGACGAGATCATCAGCACCGCGACGAACACCACCTGGCCGGTCTCGGCGGCGCCGAGCGCCAGATACCACTTGCTCCAGACGCCGCCGAACGGCGGCAGTCCGATGATGCTGAGGCTGCCGATCAAGAAGCACAGGAAGGTCAGCGGCATCTTGCGGCCGAGGCCGTTCATCTGGCTGATCTCGGTCTTGTGGCTTGCGACCATGATGGCGCCGGCGCAGAAGAACAGCGTGATCTTGCCGAAGGCGTGCATCGCGATGTGCATGGCGCCGCCGATGGCACCAATCGAACTGGCGAGCATGGCGCCGAGTACGATGTAGGAAAGCTGGCTGACCGTCGAATAGGCGAGCCTGGCCTTCAGGTTGTCCTTGCGCATGGCGACCAGCGACGCGATCAGGATGGTCGCGCCCGCGGCATACTGAAGCCAGACCGAGGCTTGCAGCGAGGCCAGGTTCTCGATGCCGAAGATGTAAATGACGACCTTGAGCACGGTGAACACGCCGGCCTTGACCACGGCGACGGCATGCAGCAATGCGCTGACCGGCGTCGGCGCCACCATGGCGGCCGGCAGCCAGCGGTGGAAGGGCATCACCGCGGCCTTGCCGATGCCGAACACGTACATGGCCAGAAGCAGCGCTGTAAGGCCGCCGGAAGCCTTGTCTCGGAGAATGCCGCCGGCGGTGAAGTCAAGGGTGCCGACGACCGTCCAAGTCCAGATTATGGCGGTCAGCTGCAGCACGATCGACGTGCCGATCAGGATGCCGAGATAGACACGGCCGGCGCGTTTGGCCTCATCGGTCCCGGAATGGGTGACCAGCGGGAAGGTCGAAATCGTCAGCACTTCGTAGAACACGAACAGCGTCAGCATGTTGCCGGCGAAGGCGATGCCGAGCGCGCTCGAAATGGCGATGGCGAAACACATGTAGAAGCGCGTCTGGTTGCGCTCGTGATGGCCGCGCATGTAGCCGATCGCGTAGATCGTGGTGACGATCCAGAGGAAGCTGGCGATGCCGGCGAACACCATGCCGAGCGGCTCGACCGTGAAGGCGACTTTCAGGCCCGGCAGCATCTCACCGAGGCCTACGGTCGGCCTGGCGCCGGCCGCGACGTCGTCGAACAAGCTGGCGACGGCAAGGAAGGTGAGGCCGGCTGTCGTCAGCATCACGCCTTCGCGCAGGTTCGGTTTCGAACCGGCGAGCGCGATCAGGACGACCGCGACCAGCGGCGCCGCGATGGCGAACAGGATGGCGGTTTCAGGGGTCATGGCGCGGCCCCCGGCACCAGGGCGCGTGCCGCCGCGCCAGCGACGTCAAGCGTGGTCGTGGCGTCGATGCCGAAATAGATGGTTGCACCGATCAGCACCCAGGTCGGGATCAGCATGGACAACGGAGCGGGTTGAATGATTGTCGCGCCATCCGGCGAAGGCCGGAAGTAAGCAACCTCGACGATACGCCAGACGTAAATCACGGCGAGCAGCGAACTCAGCACGATGAGGATGGCGACCGGCCAGGAATCGGCTTCGAGCGCAGCCTGGATGAGATACCATTTCGAGATGAAGCCCGCTGTCAGCGGCACACCGATCAGGCTCAGGCCGCCGGCGACGAAGGCGGCCATGGTGAATGGCATGCGGCGGCCTAGGCCGGCCATGTCGTCGATCTTGACCGAACCGATCTGGTAGGCGACGGCGCCCATCGCCAGGAACAATCCGCCCTTCATCAGGGCATGGTTGAACAGGTGCACGATGCCGGCGGTGACGCCGGTGACCGAGTCGAAGCTGATGCCGAGGATCATGTAGCCGATCTGCGCGACCGACGAGTAGGCGAGCACGCGCTTGACGTTGGTCTGGTAGATCGCCACCGCCGATCCGGCAAACATGCCGACCAGTGCCAGGATCATCAGTGCGTCGCGGACCGGCAGCACGGACAGGATGTCGATGCCGCCAAAAATCGAGAAGACGACCCGGATGAACGCGTAGACGGCGACCTTCGTCGCGGTCGCGGCAAGGAACGCGGTGACCGGCGAGGGCGCATAGGTGTAGGCGTTCGGCAGCCACATGTGCAGCGGGAACAAAGCGGCCTTCAGCGCCAGGCCGACGGTGAGGAACGCCAGTGCCGCCTGGATCGTGCGGTTGTCGGCCATGCCCGGCACAAGCTTCGAGAGATCGGCAATATTGAGCGTGCCGGTCACCATGTACATCAAGCCGACGCCGATGATGTAGAAGGTGGCGCCGATGGTACCCATGATCAGGTAGCTGTAGGC
The DNA here is from genome assembly GCA_038110665.1 of Rhodospirillaceae bacterium. GTDB lineage: Bacteria > Pseudomonadota > Alphaproteobacteria > Rhodospirillales > Casp-alpha2 > TMED8. Next base: position 23,127 of record JAYNJY010000011.1, read on the forward strand.
GCCGGTCAGCGCCCGGCGGTCGCGGCCGAAACTGATCAGGACGTAGGTCGAAAGCGATGAAATTTCCAGGAACACGAACAGGTTGAACGCGTCGCCGGTGATCGCGATGCCGAGCAGCCCGGTCAGGCAGAGCAGCAGCATGGCGTAGAACAGGTAGGCCCGGCTCGCCGGGATCTCGCGCTCGACCGACTTCCTGGCGTAGGGCAGCACCACCGCGCCGACCATGGCGACGATGACCAGCACGAAGGCATTCAGGCTGTCGAGGCGGTATTCGATGCCCCAGGGCGCCGCCCAGTCGCCGAGTTCGTAGACGATGACGCCCTTGTCGAGGACCTCGAGCAGGTTGCCAATCGCCAAGGGCAGGCAAAGCCAGGCAACCAGCGTCGACCACGCCCAGCACAGCACGGGCCGGCGCAGGAAGATACAGACGGGCGCCGCGAGCATCGGCAC
>JAYNJY010000011.1:23586-24228 GCA_038110665.1 Rhodospirillaceae bacterium
CATGCCTCGTTCTCCATCGGTTCGATGTCGTCTTCCTCGATGGTGCCGTAGGCGTTGCGGATGCGCACGACCAGCGCCAGTCCGAGCGCCGTGGTGGCGACGCCGACGACGATGGCCGTCAGGATCAGCACGTGCGGCAACGGGTTGGAATAGACGGCCGGCTTGTCCAACAGGATTGGCGCGGTGCCGCCCTCGATCTTGCCCATGGTGATGTAGAGCAGGAAGACCGAGACCTGGAACACGTTCAGCCCGACGATCTTTTTGACCATGTTGCCGTGGGCGATGACGATGTAGAAGCCGATCATCATCAGCACGACGACGATCCAGTAGTTCAGCAGTCCAGGAAAGTCGAAGGAGATATCCATGGTCAGATTTCCTCCTCGTCGTCGGCCGATGTCGCCTCGGCGCGGCCCGCGAAGGTGCAGAAGATCGTGATCATGGAAGCCGCCACGGTGATGCCGACGCCGAGTTCGACCAGCAGGATGCCGATGTGCTGGCCGTGCGTCGGCTCGTGCGCGAGCACGTTGTAGTCAAGGAACTTGCCGCCGAGCAGCAACCCGGCGACGCCGACCAGGCCGTAGGTCAGCACGCCGACCTACTGCTGGTCGGGGGTCGCGTCCGGCGGGGTCAGCGCGCGCAGGG
>JAYNJY010000011.1:24238-24906 GCA_038110665.1 Rhodospirillaceae bacterium
GCGTGGCGACGCCGAAGATCAGGGCGTAGAGGATGAAACCGGACGCGAAGATGACGCCGGCCTGGAAACCGCCACCGGGGCCGAAGTCGCCGTGCCACTGGACGTAGAGCGCGAACAGCAGGATATATGGGATCAGGAACTTGGAGACGACCCGGAGGATGATCTTTTCGTTCATGTCCGGGTTTCCTCCGTCGTCTGCGCGCGCTCGTCGCGGCGCTTCGGGCGGCGCACCCGGCCGAGGATCGCCAGCACGCCGGCCGCGGCGGTGAAGATGACGAAGGTCTCGCCTAGCGTATCGTAGCCTCGGTAGCTGGCCAGGACCGACGTGACGACGTTGGGCAGCCCGACCTCGGTCCCGGATTTCTGCAGGTAACGCGGTGCCACGTGGTGCTGGATTGGCGCATTGGGGTCGCCGTAATGCGGCATGTCGAGCGTGCCGTAGATCAGGACCGCGCCGGTGACGCCGACGATGGCCAGGGCGGCGACCATGTTCTTCGGCTTGGCCGGCTTCTCCTCCGGCGAGGTCAGCGCCAGCGTGCCCAGCATCAGCACGGTCGAGATGCCGGCGCCGACGGCGGCCTCGGTGAAGGCGACGTCGACGGCATCAAGGACGACGTAGGCGGCGGCGCCGAGCAGGCTGAAGATGCCCGTCAGCATGACCACCGCGA
>JAYNJY010000012.1:0-24586 GCA_038110665.1 Rhodospirillaceae bacterium
GCGGTAGGCATAGCTTGGTTGCTTGGCGGTTCGCGTGAGACCCTTATTTCTCTTGCGCCTAAATCTACAACGGCGCCCGTTGCAATGGGCATATCCGAGCAACTTGGGGGGCTGCCCTCTCTGACGGCAGTGCTTGTAATCGCTACGGGCATTCTTGGCGCTGTTCTGGGGCCTTATTTGCTAAATCTTCTCAGAATTAGAAGCTGGGCCGCGCGCGGCCTTGCCATCGGAACCGCAAGCCATGGCATTGGGACAGCGAGAGCTGCGCAGGTCAATGAAGTTGCCGGCGCGTTTTCCGGCCTGGCAATGGGATTGAATGCGATCGCTACTGCTATTCTCCTCCCCATCGTGTGGAAGTGGCTATTCTAGAGTAAGCTGGTCCGCTCCTGGCGATGAGGCGCCGCTAGCGGCACGCGGCCAATTCGTCAGCTCCCGTAAGGTCTAGCGGCAATCTCGGGGCAGATTTTCCAAAGATTTGGGGATAAGTCCGCTCCGCCCTCAGCAGCGGCCTGACCTCGTTCGACTTGGCCCAACCGCTCATGACCCAATACGGACATACGGCAGCTATTGTCTGCAGACCTTTTTACAGGTGTCGCGTGCTGCGCCACACTTAAACCGCCCTTGAAGAAAGTATTGTTGAGTAAGAACGGAGAATCCCATATTCGAGTAGACCCGGCTCATACATGCTTCGTGCTGTTTGTCGCAGCTTGGATCACAGCGTCCGGCTGACCGCCAGAGACAGGGGCCCCGTAAAGATCGAAATGCACCCTCAAACGTCGGCTTTGGTTGAAGCTGGAATAGGATTGGGCGGCAATAGCGCCATCATATCCGGCGGTTAGCCGGGTCGCGGCGCAGCAGAGATTAATGTGAGGGGTGGCTGGCGGATGAGGAGGGATTCGAACCCTCGATACCCTTTTGAGGTATACTCCCTTAGCAGGGGAGCGCCTTCGACCACTCGGCCACCCATCCTACGCCGGCTTGCGGCCGCACGGGTTTTCCAGCGGCGCGCCTCTAAATAACGGCCAAAGCCGGCGGGATCAACCCGATTGATCGCCTTCGACGCGCTTCTCGCGCCCCGTGGTGAACGAACGGCTCCGCTTGAACCCGACGGCGGCGACCTTGGCCGGGTCGATGGGCTGGGCGATGGCGACAGAAACGATGCCCCCGGTCATGGCGGCCAGGGCCTGAACATCGGTCGCGAACACGCAATGCGGATGCCCCGCGGCGGCGTAGACCTTGTCGAAACGCTTCAAGGAACGGTCGATCACCACGGGCAGCGCGTGCGCCAGCCCGATCGGCGCGACGCCGCCGATGGTGAAGCCACTGATGCCCTTGACCTCGGACGCCGACGGCCGGCCGACGGCGCCTTCCATGTGGAAGGCCGCCGGCAGGTTTTCCTCCAGGCAGCGGTGGTCGCCGGCGACCAGCGCCATGACGAAGCGCCGCCCGACCGTGAACACCAGCGATTTGACGATGGCGCCGAGTACGCAGCCGACCGCCTTGGCGGCGTCCTCGGCACTACGCGCAGTTTCCGCCAACTCGGCGATGGTGTCGGGCTGGCCCGCCGCCTCGAGCGCCTTCCTCACCTTCACCACCGCGTCGCGTTGAAGCAGGCTCATGGCCGCCTCCCGATTGTCCAACTCAGTTCAGGAACGGTACCGCCATGCCCTTCTGCACCGCCGGGCGCTGGCCGAGTTCGTCGAACCAGCGCATGACGTTCGGAAACTCCGCCAGGTCGGTCTGGTGCCACTCGAACCGCGCCACCCACGGGTAGATGGCGATGTCGGCGATGGTATAGTCGTCGCCGACGAAATATCGCGAATCCTCCAGGTGGTCGTCCATCACCGAATAGATGCGCTGCGTTTCCCCGTGATAGCGCTTCTGGCCGTAGGGCACGACCTCCTTCGGATTGCGCAGGAAATGATGCGCCTGGCCGAACATCGGTCCGACGCCGCCCATCTGGAACATCAGCCACTGATTGGTCTGCGCGCGCTTGCGCGGGTCCTTGGGCAACAGTTCGCTTCCGGTCTTCTCGGCGAGATAGACCATGATGGCGCCGGACTCGAACAGGTTCAGCGGCTTGCCGCCCGGGCCGTCGGTGTCGACGATAGCCGGGATCTTGTTGTTCGGGCTGATCGCCAGGAACGCCGGCTCGTGCTGCTCGTCCTTGCCGATGTTGACTTGGTGAACGTTGTATTCGAGCCCGAGTTCCTCGAGCAGGATCGAGACCTTGCGGCCGTTTGGCGTTCCCCAGGTATAGAGATCAATCACGATGGACCCCCTTATGCTTTGGCGCGAAACCGCGCGGTGGCGAACACTATAAGGGATCGCCAAGGCCTTACAATCCGGCCGCGTGTCCGGCGACCGGCGCTATCGCCTGCGGCCCAGCAGTTTCTTGCATTTGGCGGCGATTTCCGCCGATTGGGCGTCGTTCATGGGCTTGCCGTTGAAGAACAGCTCGCCGGTTTTCATGTAAAACCGGACCGTGCCCAGGTTGAGTTGCATGTTGGGGATCGAAGCGGCCTCCTTGTAGGCGGCCTTGGCGTCGGTGTCGGCGCTGGTCGCCCGGCTCGCCTCGCTGCCGGTGGTCGAGGCCGTACTGGTCAGGCTGGATGCCGTGGTGCGCAGCACCGATACGTCGGTCGTCTCCGCGTAGCCGACATCGGTTGCAGCCGTAACCGCGCTCTCGGCCTGGGTCAGGGCCGTCGTCGCGTCGCCGGACGCGGCCGCCGTCTTCGCCGAACTGAGCGCGGTCTCGGCCGTGGAAAGCGCCATCGACGCGCTGGTGACCGCCGCCTTAAGGGTCGCGTTAGAGGGATCGGCGTTATAAGCGGTGACCGCCGCGTCGTAGATCGTCTGCGCACCCTGCACCGCTTCGTCGGCGGCGATCACGGCAGCCTGGGCGGCGACGCTCTGGGCATTGCTCGAAGCACTCGCCGACTGGCTCGCCTTGGTTTCCGAATTGACCGACGCGTCGGCGCTGTCGGCGGCGGTGCGCGCGCTCGATGCGGCCGATGTGGCGGCGCTCACCGCCGAGGTCGAGGTTGAACTGGTCGCGGAAACGCTGACGTCGGCGCCCGATACCGTGCTGACGGCGGAACTGGCCGAGGTCGTCGCCTCCGAGTAGCTCGCCGCCGCATAGGACGTCTGGGCGCTGGTCAGCGAAGTCGGCGTCCTCGTAGTCGCGCCGCGCGCGGCCGCTTTCCGGATTGGTGATGTATTTCGCCAGCGCCGCGTCGCGCGTGTCACTGAGCGCGGAAACCGCCGCCGTCGCGTCCTCGATGGCGACCAATGCCTGCGACTGCGAGGCGAGCGTTTCCGCCGCCGTCGCGGCGGTGCCGGCGGAGTCCGCCGCGGCCGGGGCCTGGGCGGCGGCGTTGGCGGCGGCCTGGGCGGCCTCGGCGTCGGCCTTCGGCTTGCCCAGGTAGTAGTTGACGTCGCGGGTGACGTTGAACTCGAATACGCTCGGCAAATCGATCTGGAACCCGCCGTTCAGGTCGGCCGGCGCGAATTTGCGCCCACGCACGCCGGAACCAGGCGCATGGGCGACATCGGCGGCGGCCTGGTGGCGTACCACGCGTTCGCAGTCGTTGCGGGTGATCCTGACCTTGGCGTCGTCGGCCTCGGCATCGGCCGCCGCAGCCAAGCCGACGCCAAGGGCTAGGCCGGCGACGATCGGCAGGACGCGGAGCATTGAAAGTGTTTTCATCGTGCGGCTGTTCGGTTCGCGCGTTTCGGCATGAAGCATAACGTCACAACGGTGCCGCGTGAATATTTCGTATCGCCGGCGGCGCCTGTGCTAACGTTGGGATCGATTGGGAATACCCCAAGGGGAGAAAGCCCATGCCCAGATCCATCACTTTTCGCCGTTGGTATTTCTTGCTGACCGCCGGCCTGTTCACGCTCGCGCTCTCCGCATCGCTCCGTCCGGTCGAAGCCGGCTCGGCCCTCGGACTGGCCCAGGGCGGCAACATCATGCAGTGCATGGAGCAGTGCATCCGTGCCGAAGGCAAAGCAGAGAAGGACACCTGCAAATCGCGCTGCGCCAACATATCCTCGCAACCGCCGAAGCAGAACGACTGCATGGGCACGTTCAAGAACTGCCAGCGCGCCTGCCCGAAGCAGGACCGCAACTGCCATCGCGCCTGCAAGGACGCGCTGATGAAGTGTTCCTAGCGCTAGCCGTCCAGTAGCGCGTCCATCATCAGGTCGGCCGACTGTTCCGGGCCGAAATGCCCGTCCTCGGCCCACTTGAGGCAACTGTCGTAGTGAAACCGCGCGATGGCGAGTCTGGGCGGCGCGGCGCGGCCCTGTTCCAGCGCCATGATGCGCTTGCGATAGTCGAGCAGCGCCTTGACCTTGCGGTCGTCCTCGAGGGTGACCCAGACGACGCCACCGATGCGCGCCAGTACCTGGCGGGCGGCAACGTCGAGCGTGCGGCGCCCTGCCGCCAGCCGGGTCACGGCGGCGGCGGCGACGGCACGCTTGAACTCCATGGAATAACCCATTGCCCCCCCGGTTTCGCGGTCGGTTCCCGGCCATCTTAGCTAACCCGGGCCTGGTTACCATATGGTAAACCGAAAAACCGGATGTCAGTCGCGTTTAAATTCGCCGAGCGCCTTGGCCCGCCGCGACCAGCCGGCATCGTCGCCAGGAAGTCCGAACCGGAGCCGGTCCGGCGACCAGTCGAAGGCGCGCGTCCAGATACCGGAGCGGGCGAGATGGCGATGCAACGCCGGACCGTCGGTCTCGACCAGCCGGAACAACGCCGTGCCGCCGAGCACCTTGAACCCGGCGCCTTCGATCAAGCCGTCGAGACGGTCGCGCTTGGTATCGAGCCGAGCGCGCGCCGAGGCCTGCCATTTGAAATCGCCGAGCGCCTTTGCACCGATGTGCAATGCCGGCCCGGAGACGGCCCAGGGACCGAGCGCATCGCGCAGCGCTGGGGCCAGTTGCGCGCTGCAGAGCGCGAAACCGAGCCTGAGCCCGGCCAAGCCGAAGAACTTACCGAACGAACGCAGCACCACCATGCCCGGCTGGCCGGCGCGGCCGGCGACGCTGAGCTGCGGCTCGGTGTCGCAGAACGCCTCGTCGACGATGACGAGACCGCCCTTTTGCGCCATGCGCGCCGCCAAGCCGAGAATGCGCTGCGGCTCGGTGCGCTTGCCGTCCGGATTGTTCGGGTTGACCACGACGGCGACGTCGAAATCGGCCAAATCGTCGAAGCGCTGGACCTCCGAAACCTCGTGTCCTGTTTGGCTCCAGGCCCGCGCGTGCTCGGAATAGGTCGGCCCGCGCACGCCGACACGCGCCGAAACCCGAAGGCGCGGCAGCGACTGGATGAAGGCCTGGGTGCCGGCACCGGCGACGAGCTCACCGCCGGCACCATAGTAGTCGCGCGCCGCGTTTATCAGCGTTTGCTCGAGTTCGCGGCCGGGCAGGCGTGCCGATACCACCACGGGCGGCGCCTCGAACGGAAAGGGGATCGGGTTGATGCCCGTCGAAAGGTCGACCCAACCGCCAGCCGGCACGCCGTAGATCGCGCTCGCGGTGACAAGATCGCCGCCGTGCGCCGGCTGGCCGCGCGGGCTCTCGGGCGGTTCGGGGGCGCTCATCTTGTTGTCCTCATTTTGTTGTCCTCATTGTGGAGTCTTGTCGATGTGCGCGGCGAACACCGGCACCGACTGTTCGAGCGTGCGGCTCTCGTCGAGGGTCTCGCGGGTCTCGCTGGCGAACGGTGTGCGCGCCAGGATGCGGAAGATTTCCGCCGCGCCGTCGTGGAAGTGGCCGGGCACACCGGCATCGCGGAAACTCTTGGCGATCTCCTCCATCTCGCCGATCCAGCGCCCGGCGTCGGCCGGCACGAACGGCAGCCGCGCCTCCATGCGCTTGAGCTCGGGCTTCTGGCTGTCGGCAAATTCCTGCATCAGCATCGGGCGCACGCCCATGCGCTCGGCCGCCAACAGCACTACCGTATAAAGCCCCCAGGTGCCCTTGGTCAGGCCGGCGTAGCACATCTTGACGGCCGAGCCCTGGCAACCGCCGCCCGGCATGGCGATGACCTTGAAGCCGCATCCTTCGAGCGCCTCCATCGGCGCGGTGTCGTCGCCGGAAATGTAGAACCGCGGCGTCGCCTTGCCGGGTGCCAGCCCGATGATCCCGGCGTCGATGAAGGCGGCGCCCGCCGCCTTGACGATGGCGCCGACCTCGGCGGCCGTCTCCGGCGCGATGGCGTTGCAATCGACATAGACCGGCGCCCTGCCTGCCTTGGTCATGGCGGCGGCCATGTCGCGGGCGAGACCCAAGGCATTGGCCGGCGGCAGGATCGACAGGAACAAGTCCGCTTCGCGCGCCACCGTCTCGAGATCGGGCAGGTCCTCGATGCAGGCCTTCTCCGCCAGGCCGCGCGAGCGCGCGCTGCGGCCGGCCAAACAGGTAACGGCGCGATGGCCGTGATCGATCAGCGCGCGGCCGACGGCGTGGCCCATGTCTCCGGTGGCGACGACAGCGATGGTTTTGGCATCCATGCTTCGTTCTCCTTGTCGATCAGACGGCGAATTCGCGGAGCAGCCGGCCCGGCCGCCCCTTGCCATCGTTTTCCGCACGCGGTCCGGCGACGCCGATGCCGTTGACCCACACCCCCTCGACGCCGAGCGGGTCGGTGACCAACCGGGCCGCGCCGGCGGGCAGGTCGAACAGCCGGCGCTTGGCGCCGCGCCCGATGGTCGCGGGATCGAACAGCAGCAGATCGGCCCAGTAGCCGGGCTGAATGCGGCCGCGATCGGGGATGCGGAAGATGGCGGCAGGCTTCGCAGTCAGCTCATGCACCGCGCGTTCAAGCGGCATAACGCCCAAGTCCCGCGACCAATGGCCCATCAGGTGCAACCCGAAGCCGACATCGCAGAAGAAGGTCAGGTGGGCGCCGGCGTCGCTGAGCGCAACCGAGGCGTTGTCGTCGGCGATCATACGCCCGACCGCGTCCTCGTCGGAATTGAGCAGGATCGCGGTAAAGACGGTCTGCAATTCCTCGGCGACGGCGAAATCGAGCATCCAGTCGAGCGGATCGACGCCTGCGGCGGCGGCCAATTCGCTGACATCGCGGTGCTCGAATTTCTGGTGCGCCGGATCGGCGACCTGGGTGACGTTGATCTTGTGCCATTCGCCGTTGAAGAGGCGCACGCCCGCCGGCGCCGCCAGTTCGGTGCGGACCGCGTCGCGGAAGGCCTTGTCCTGGTATTGCGCCTTGAGTGCCGCGCCCTTGGCCTTCATCGCCGGCCGCCAGGCCTTGAGGCTTTCGAGCGGATAGGCCGAGGCCATGGTGAAATCCATGGTCAGCGGGCAGCAGCTGACCTGTCCCCAGAGTTCGCGGCCATGGTCGCGGGCCTCGGCGATGGCGCGCAGATCGGCGAAGGTGCCGTCCGGGTTGGTCGGGTTGTGCAGCAGTGCCGCGATCATCACCGGCCGGCCGGCCTTGGCCGCAAGTTTCTCCAGGTACGGCACGTCGGTGCGGTCGCCTTTGGTCAGCATGAACACGCCCTTGCCGTCCACCGCCATGGCACGGGCAAGCGTCTCCAGTTCGCGGTCATCGGCGAGGCGCGACGGCATCGGGATGCCGCCGTCGCCGTTATGCTGCGGCGCCGTCGAGGTGGCGAAGCCGATGGCGCCGGCACGCATGGCGTCCGATACGATCCCGGCCATGCGGTCGAGTTCCTGGTCGTTTGCCGCGCGTTCGACGGCGGCATCCTTCATCACGTAGGTCCGGAGCGCCGAATGGCCGATGAAGGCGGCGACGTTCGGCACGGTGCCCGCGGCCTCGATGGTGTCGAGATATTCGGGGAAGCTCTCGAACCGCCAATCGATGCCGGCACGGAGCGCGTCCAGGCTCATGCCTTCGACCTGGGTCAGGTTGCGCATGGTGAGGTCGCGCTCGCCCTCTGCACAGGGCGCGATGGTGAAGCCGCAGTTGCCGATCACCACCGTGGTGACGCCATGCGCCGGCGACGGGTCGAGGGTCTGGTCCCAGGTGATTTGCGCGTCGTAATGGGTGTGGCTGTCGACGATGCCGGGCATCATCGCCAGACCTTGTGCATTGACCACCTGCGTCCCCGCGGCCGGCGTCAGCCCGGCGCCGACCTCGGCGATGCGGCCGGCGCTGACGGCGACGTCCTGCGGCCGGCCCGGCGCGGCGCCGGTGCCGTCGAAGACTTGGGCGTTCTTGATCAGGAGGTCCATGGGCGCGCTCGGTCTTTCACTTTGCAGCGGCATTTGTACAACGCCGGCGCCTGTTTCGAAACCGCGTTGGATGCGCTAGGAGGTATGCATGGTGCGCATCCGGGTCGACGAGAGCCACATCCCCCACCCCGCCTTGGGCGTTGCGCTCCGGTTCGCCGCCAGCTGCATCAAGGCCGACGCCGGCGTGGTGCCACTCGCCGCCGAGGCGCTCGCCGACCTGATTGCTGCCGACCCGTTGTGGCCGGCGCCGGCCGACTATCCCGCCGTCCTGGCGAACGGCACGAACGCGCTGGTCGAACACTACGCCGGGCGCATGCACGCCGCCTTCGCCGCGAAACGTCCGGCCGAGGCCGACGCCTTGGCGCAACGCATATCGGCCATCAACAACCCCTATATCGCCAGCCTGTCCGACATCGAAACCTGCCGGCGCGCGACCGCCGACCTGACGCTCGCCGGCCGCCTCGCCGACGCCATCGGCCGCGTCCACGGGCAGTACTAGGACTATTGGAACGGCCTCGACGAGGCCACCGTCATCGCCGGCACGGAGGGCTATCGTGCCGTTCCCGACCGCCCGAAACTCGCCGCCATCGTCGTCGAACTGATCGCCGGCGCCGCGCGCCGCCCGCTCGACGTGGTCGAACTCGGCTGCTTCGGCGGCTACAACCTTCAGAACGCGCACGACCGGCTGCCGGCGGCAGCGCGAGCGGACGTGCGTTTTACCGGCATCGAGCCCGCCGCCGCCGACGCCGCCGCGCATCGGGCAAATCTCGACCGCGACCTCTACGCCCGCCTTGCCGGCGACGAGCCGGATGTTGTCGAGCTTGTCGGCAAGCTCGCTGGTCGCGATCTCAGCGGTCTCGACATGGACGATGCGAAGGCGGCGGATGTTGTCGCCGGCAGCCAGACGCACCGCGTGGCGGGCGATCCAGTCGCCGTTTATGGAACCGTCATAGGCAAGGCAAATGGGCATTGCGGACTTCTCCGCTCTTGCTGAACCCTAATCATTGTCTATGACGGCGCCGCGACAGCCATGATCCGGCGCAACCGTCGCTGGTCGTCAGCCGAGGCCGAGCTTCTGTTTCAGCAGTTGGTTGACCATCTGCGGGTTGGCCTGGCCGCCCGTCGCCTTCATGACCTGGCCGACGAACCAGCCGATCGCCTTATCGTTGCCGGCGCGCACGGTATCGGCCTGTTCCGGGTTGTCGGCGATGACCTTGTCGACGGCGGCCTCGATGGCGCCGGTGTCGGTGATCTGCTTGAGGCCCTTTTCCTCGACGATCTCGGCCGCGCCGCGCCCGGTCTCGAACATGGCGTCGAAGATCTCCTTGGCGATGCGCCCGGAGATGGTCTGGTCGGCGATCAGGTCGAGGAGTTCGCCCAGGTGATCGGGCGAGATCGGGCTCTCGGCGATGTCCTTGCCGGCGGCATTCAAGGCACCGAACAAATTCGTCGTCACCCAGTTGACGGCGGCCTTGGGGTCGCGCTGGCCCTTCTTGCCCTGCGGCCCGCCCTGAATGACGCGCTCGAAATATTCGGCGTTGCGGCGTTCCGCGACCAGCACGCCGGCATCGTAGGTCGACAGCCCGAACTCGGAGATGAAGCGCTCCTTCTTCTCGTCGGGAAGCTCGGGCAGCGTGGCTGCGATGGTGTCGACATATTCGGGCGCGAGTTCCAGCGGCAGCAAATCCGGGTCGGGGAAATAGCGGTAGTCGTGCGCGAATTCCTTCGAGCGCATCGGTCGCGTCTCGCCGCGGTTCGGATCGAACAGGCGGGTTTCCTGATTGACCTCGCCGCCTGATTCCCAGACCTCGACCTGGCGCACCGCCTCGATCTCGATGGCTTGCATGACGAAGCGCACCGAGTTGACGTTCTTGACCTCGACCCGGGTGCGCAACTCGTCGGCGCCCTTGGGCCGGACCGAGACGTTGACGTCGGCGCGCATGGAGCCCTCCTCCATGTTGCCGTCGCAGGTGCCGAGATAGCGCAGGATGGCGCGGAGCTTCCGCAAATAGGCACCTGCTTCCTCGGGCGAGCGAATGTCGGGCTTGGAGACGATCTCCATCAGGCAGACGCCGGCGCGGTTGAGGTCGATGAAAGAACGGTACGGATCCTGGTCGTGCACGGACTTGCCGGCATCCTGTTCCATGTGCAGGCGCTCGATGCCGATCTCGCGAGCCGACCCGTCGGTCATGTCGAGCACGACCTTGCCCTCGCCGACGATGGGGTGCAGGAACTGGCTGATCTGGTAGCCCTGCGGCAGGTCGGCGTAGAAGTAGTTCTTGCGCTCGAACACCGAGTGTAGGTTGATACGCGCCTTGAGGCCGAGTCCGGTTTTCACCGCCTGCTCGATGCAGTGCTCGTTGATCACCGGCAGCATGCCCGGCATCGCCGCGTCGACGAGCGAGACCTGGTGGTTGGGCTCGGCGCCGAAGGCGGTCGGCGAGCCGGAAAACAGCTTGGCCTCGGAGATCACCTGGGCATGCACCTCGAGGCCAATGACGACCTCCCACGTGCCCTGTTCGCCCTCGATCAGGTAGCTCATGCGAGCCCCCCGAAGCCGGCGGCGTCCTCGATCGCCCTCGCCGCACCCAACACCGTCGCCTCGTCGAAGGCGCGGCCGATTAGTTGCAAGCCCAAGGGCAGGCCGGCGCCGTCGAGCCCGGCCGGCACGCTGATCGCCGGCAACCCGGCCATCGACGCCGGCACGGTGAACACGTCGTTCAGGTACATGGCGATGGGGTCGTCCATCTTTTCGCCGATGGCGAAGGCGGCGCTCGGCGCGGTCGGAGCCAGCACCACGTCGACGTCCTGAAAGGCGTCGTCGAAATCCTTATAGATCAGGCTCCTGATCTTCTGCGCCTGGACGTAGTAGGCGTCGTAATAGCCGGCCGAAAGCACATAGGTGCCGATCATCACACGGCGGCGCACTTCCTGGCCGAAGCCTTCGCCGCGGGTGTTCTCGTACATCTCGTCGAGGCTTTCGCCGGGGGCGCGGAGCCCGTAGCGCACGCCATCGTAGCGCGCCAGGTTCGAGGACGCCTCGGCCGGCGCGACGATGTAATAGCAAGGCAGCGCGTACTTGGTATGCGGCAGCGAGATTTCCGTGCAGGTCGCGCCGGCGTCCTCGAGCCACTCGCGGCCCTGGTCCCACAGCCGGGCGATATCGGCCGGCATGCCGTCGAGGGTATATTCCTTCGGGATGCCGACGCGGAGCCCCTTGGCGCCGCCCGCGAGCTTGGCGCGGAAGTCGGGGACCTCGACCGGTGCGGACGTGGAATCCTTCGGGTCATGGCCCGACATGGCGGCAAGCATGATCGCTGCGTCCTCGACCGAACGCACGAGCGGCCCGGCCTGATCGAGCGACGAGGCGAAGGCGACCACGCCCCAGCGCGAGCAGCGCCCGTAGGTCGGTTTCATGCCGACGATGCCGCAGAAGCTTGCGGGCTGGCGGATCGAGCCGCCGGTGTCGGTCCCGGTCGCGGCCATGGCGAAATTTCCGGCGACCGCGGCGGCCGAACCGCCGGACGAGCCGCCCGGCACCAGGTCCTTGCCGCCCTCGCCCTTCCACGGGTTCTTCACCGGCCCGTAATAGGAGGTGATGTTGGACGACCCCATGGCGAACTCGTCGAGGTTGGTCTTGCCGACCATCACCGCGCCGGCGTCGATCAGCTTCTGCGATACGGTCGATTCATAGGGCGGCTTGAAGCCATCGAGAATGTGCGAGGAGGCGGTCGTCAGCACGCCCTCGGTGCAGAATAGATCCTTCATGGCGATCGGAATGCCGTCCATGGGACCGCGCCGCTCGCCCTTGGCGCGGCGCGCGTCCGAGGCGTCGGCGCGCTGGCGCGCCATCTCGGGCGTCTCGGTGATGAAGGCGTTCAAATCGCGCGCCGCTTCCATGGCGGCAATGTGCGCGTCCGTCAGTTCGCGCGCCGAAAACTCCCCGGCGTCGAGCGCCCTGGCGGCATCGGCGATGGTCAGGCGGGTGAGGTCGCTCATCGAATCACTCCACCACCTTGGGCACGGCGTAGAAGTCGCCCTCGCGGTCGGGCGCGTTGGCCAGCACCTTCTCCGTCACGTTGCCGTCGGTGACGGCGTCGGCGCGGCGCGTCAGGGTCATCTCGGCGACCGAGGTCATCGGCGCCACGCCGGAAGTGTCGACCTCGCCCAACTGCTCGACCCAGCCGATGATGTTGTTCAACTCGCCGGCGAGCGTGTCTAACTCCTCATCCGCGATGCGGATGCGGGCGAGAAACGCGATCTTGCGCACATCTTCGCGACTGAGCGACATGGGACACTCGAATTCAACGAAACACGGGGCCGGAAATTAACACCGGCTCGGAGCATGGGCAAGCATGGCAGGCCGCGCTCAACCGGCGCCGATCAGGGCCGCGTAGAGCGCCGGATCGGTCGCGCCTTCGGTGCCGACGACCAGCACACGACTGTCTTTATCGAGACCGAGCGCCTTGGCCAGTTCCGGCCGGCAGGCGGCGCCGAGCAGACCGACCAGGCCGGCGACCGCCGACTCGCCCGCCTCGATCGCCGGGTCGCCGCCAATCGGCCTCGCCAGCAAACGCATGGCCGGCACGACGAAGCTTTCGGGGACGGCGAGGAAATCGCTCGCCTCGGCACGCAGCACGTCCCAGGCCAGCAACGACGGCACGCCGCAGGACAATCCCGCCATCAGCGTTTCGGCTTCGACAAGCACCTCGGTCACAGCGCCGGCCTCGGCACTCCGGAGCAGACAGGCGGCGAGTGCCGGCTCGACGACGACAAGACGCGGCGCTGCCTCCCGCCAGCGATTGCGAAAACAGATCGCCAGTGCGGCAGCGAAACCGCCGACGCCGCCTTGCAGGAAGGCATGAGTCGGCAGCGGGCCGTCGCCGATCTCGGCGGCGATCTCCTCGGCGATGACGCCGTAACCGGCCATCACCTGGCGCGGGATGTCCGAATAACCGGCGTAGGAGGTATCGGAGATGACATGCCAGCCGTTCGCCTCGGCATCGCGCGCGGCGGCGCGCACGGAAGCATCGTAGTTGCCATCGACGCGGACGATTTCGGCGCCGTAGGCGGCGATGGCCGCCTCGCGGCCGGCGCTGACTTCGGCGTGCAGGTAAATCACGCAGCGACAGCCGAAGCGCCCGGCGCCCCATGCGACGGAACGGCCGTGGTTGCCGTCGGTCGCGCAACAGACCGTGAGCCCGCCGCCGTCGCCGCCGTGCGCCTGCACCAACGCCTGAACGGCGTAGGCGCCGCCGAGCGCCTTGAAGCTCTTGAGCCCGAAACGCGGACCTTCGTCCTTGTAGAGAATCGTACCGACGCCTGCGTCCCCGGCCAGCGCCGGGAGGTCATGCAACGGCGTCGGCCGGTATCCGGGCCAGGCGGTGATGGCCGCGAGCGCGTCCTCGAACAGCGCCGCGTCGATGACCGCCCCGCCGCCGGCCGGTGCGTGCGCGACATGGGCGACCTCGCCCGCGGCGAAAACCGCGAGCCGGCCTGCCTCCGAATTCGTCTCTGTCGTCATCTCCCCTCCTGGCATTGGCACCGCACGGCCTGCTACGGTAACGCAGGCGGTCGGCACGGATCGACCTTTTTATCGACCGGCTCGGCAGCGGCGCGCATTGGCGGACTCGCCTGCAACGAAGCTGTCGGGCATAGTGGCTGGAATTCCACCCCGCTACGAAAGACGCCCGCATGCCCGAAATCCGCCCGTACCGGATACACTTTCCCGACGAAGCCGTCGCGGCGGTGCTCAAGCGCGTCGCCGACTTTCCCTGGCACGAAATGCCCGACGACGGCGGCTGGGCCTACGGCACCAACCTCGACTACATGAAGGAATTGGCGGCCTATTGGGTCGCCGAATACGACTGGCGCAAGCACGAGGCCGAACTCAACCGCTTCGATCACTTCAAGACCCTGGTGCACGGCGTCGATCTTCACTTCATCCATGAGAAAGGCAGCGGCCCGGCACCGCTGCCGTTGATCATCAGCCACGGCTGGCCGGGCGGCGTGGTCGAGTTCCAGAACATCATCGAGCCGCTCGCGCATCCCGAACGCTTCGGTGGCGACCCGGCCGACGCCTTCGAGGTGATCGCGCCGTCGCTGCCGGGCTTCGGTTTCTCGGGCCGGCCGCCGCGCCCGTGGGGGCCGCGGCGCATGGCGGCACTGTTCGACGAATTGATGACCGACGTTCTCGGATACGAAAGCTACCTCGCGCAGGGCGGCGACTGGGGCGGCGCGGTCTCGAGCTGGCTCGGCTTCGACCATGCGCCTGAATGCCGCGGCATCCACATCAACATCCTGACCATGCACCATCCCGACGGCCCGCGCGGCGCCGACGAGGAAGCCTGGGCCGAGCGTTTCCAGCGCGAACAGGAAACCGAGGACGGCTACCGCACCCAGCAGGCGACCAAGCCGCAAACGCTCAGCTATGCCATGATGGACAGCCCCGTCGGTGTCGCCGCCTGGCTGGTCGAAAAGTTCAATTCCTGGTCGGACACCGTCGGCGACGACATCGAGAGCGCGCATTCCAAGGGCGCGTTGCTGACCAACATCATGATCTACGTGCTGACGCGGACCTTCAACACAGCGAGCTGGATCTACTACGGCCGGCGCGAGGAAGGCGGGCGCCTGCTGTCACCGGAAGGAGAGCGTGTCGAGGTGCCGACGGCCTGCGCCCTCTTCCCTAAGGAACTGTTGGCGTGGCCGCCCCGGACCTACGTCGAGCGGCTCTACAACGTCACGCACTGGACCGAGTTCCCGCACGGCGGACACTTCGCCGCCATGGAGGAACCCGAATGGCTGGTCGAGGACATCCGCGCTTTCGCGAGGGGGCTCCGCTAGCTAGGTCGGACCGAGATGACGAGCACGTTCAGCCCGGATTTCGCACAAGCGCGGCGGCGGTTTCGAGACGCCTGCACGGATGCCGGCGTCACGGCCGCAACGCACCTGCATCCCACGCGTGGCCCGCTCGGCGAGGAACTCGCCTGCGACAGCGCCTGGCTCGGCCGGCCCGATACCGCCGCGGTCCTGGTCCTGATCTCCGCCACCCACGGCGTCGAGGGGTTTTGCGGTTCCGCCATACAATCCGCCTGGTTGCAATCCGGCGCCTCCGCAAGTCTGTCGGCCGATACGGCCGTGCTGTTGATCCATGCCATCAACCCGTTCGGGTTCGCGTGGCTCCGGCGCGTCAACGAGGACGGCGTCGATCTCAACCGGAATTTCCTGGATTTCACGCGCGGCCTGCCCGAGAACCCGGGCTACGTCGAACTCGCGGCGGACCTGCTGCCCGCGAGCCTCGACCCCGAGACCATCGCGCGGGCCGACGCCAACCTAGCGGCATATGCCCAACGCCATGGCGAGCGCGCCTACGAGGAAGCCGTGTCGGGCGGCCAGTACACGCATCCGACGGGTCTCTTTTACGGCGGCACGGCGCCGAGCTGGTCGCGGACGACGGTGGAAGGCCTGATCGCACGCCACGATCTCGCGCGCCGCCGCCGCGTCGCGGTAATCGATTTCCACACCGGCCTCGGGCCATACGGTTACGGCGAGGTGATCTGCGACCATGCGCCGGGCAGCGTCGGCGCCAGGCTGGCACATGCGTGGTACGGCGCCGCCGTGACCGAGCCCGCATTGGGCACCTCGACATCGGTTGCCAAGGCGGGGCTCTCCGACTACGGCTGGCAGGACGCGCTCGGCGATCGCGTGGCGTTCGTGGCGCTCGAGTTCGGCACGTTCGAGGTCGCCGACATGTTCCGCGTGCTGCGCGCCGACCATTGGCTGCACCGGGACGGCCTGCCGGACTGGACCGCCGAGGAAACACGGCGCATCAAGTCCGCCATCCGCAAGCATTTCTATCCCGATGCCGACGACTGGAACGGCATCGTCGTCGCCACCGGGCTGCGCACCATCGCCCAGGCGCTCGACGGCCTGGCCGCCGAGGATTAGCCCAGGCGGACCTTCTGGATGCGGCGGATGAATTCGTCGATCAGCCGGTCGTAGAGCGCTTCCTTGAGGATCTGGTCCTCGACGCCGGCATCGATGTTCGGGTTGTCGTTGACCTCGATGACGAACACGCCCTTCTCCGTCTGCTTCAGATCGACGCCGTATAACCCGTCCCCCATCAGCCCCGCCGCACGGCGCGCCGTCTCGACCACGTAAGGCGGCACGTCGGCGACCGCGAGGGTTTCCCATCCGCCCGACGAGACCCGGCCGTCCTGTTTGTGGTTGTAGATCTGCCAATGCGAACGCGACATCAAATAGCGGCAGGCGAACAGCGGCTCGCCGGCGAGCAGGCCGATGCGCCAATCGAACGGCGTGTACATGTATTCCTGCGCTAGGATGATACTGGAGCGTTCGAACAGCTTGTCGGCGAGCGCGCTGAATTGGCCGGCGTCCACCGCCTTCTCGACGCCGCGCGAGAACGATCCGTCCGGCACCTTCAACACCAGGGGATAGCCGAGCGCCTCGCCGACCTCGGCCAGGCGGCGTTTGTCGAAGGTCGCGCGCACCAGGAGTTCGGTGCGCGGCGTCGGCACCTGCGCCGCCTTCAACGCCTCCGCCAGGTAGACCTTGTTGGTGCAGCGGAGAATCGAGCGCGAGTCGTCAATGACGGGAATGCCTTCGACTTCCGCCTTGCGGGCGAAGCGGAAGGTGTGATGGTCCAACGCCGTGGTTTCGCGAATGAAGAGCGCGTCGAATTCCGGGACGCGGCGCAAATCCTTGGCGGTGATGAACTCGACTTCCATCTGCCGTTCTTCCGCGGCCTGCTCGAGCCGGTTGAGCGCGCGCTGGTCGGACGGCGGCAGTTGTTCCTGCGGATTGACCAGCACCGCCAGGTCATAGACCGCCTGCGGCCGGGTCTTGCGGCGGTATTTCGGGACGCGGATGTAGGCGCGCAAGGCGCCCTCGAACAGCGGCGCCTCAGCGTCGTTAAGGCGGCCGAGCGGAAACGGCCTGATCCAGTCGATCGTCCACGACTTGCCAGGGCACACGCGAATTTCCAACAGCGGATAGCGGAACAGGTCGAACAGTTCGGACGCCAGCCGCTTGAAACGTATGTCGTCCGCATGGCCGAAGAACACGCGCAGCACGAAAGCGTCCGCCGGAGGGTCGGCCAAGCGTTTCCGCGTCGCGTTGAGCGTATGCTCCAGGTCCGGCAACGCGAAGCCGTATGTCGCCTTGCGCGACAGATCGAGAATGTCCGCGACCGTCGGCAACGGGTATTCGCCGCGCGACTCGGCCAGCAACGAACAGTAGTAACCGGAAGTCAAATATTCGTAGCTGCGGCAGAGGTTGACGACGCGGAGCGGACGTTTTCGCTTCGGCGCGGGCTGAGCGAGGAAGGTATCGACGTCCTGGATGACGAGGCCGTCGCCATTCCAATGCCAATCCGACATGCGGTTGACGACGATGACATGGCGCGTCATGTCGCACTCTCGCGCTTGGGGCCCCCCAACAGCAGGGCGTATTGTTTGGAGCGGCCGTAGCGGGCCATGCGTTCGAACTCCTGGTTGGCGATGGGAATACCGATGCAGACGGTCTCGGTCTCGCCGACCTCGACGTCGACATAGGGCTCGTGAAGATAGACGTAGTGTTCGTCGAAACCGGTGATCACCATCCAATGCGGTGCCTTGCTCCCAGTCAGCCGGTAGGAACTGACCAGAATGATCGGGATGCGACCCTGGTCGAAGCGCGCGCGAATGTCCGCGAGGCTCAACGGGCCGTAGTTGAGACGGATGTCGGTGTTCTCGATTTCCGACAGGAAATCCGAATGGACGAGACGGATGACTTCCTTCTTGTCCTCGTCGCGCACGCCCTCGACGAACAGCTCGATGTCCTCGCTGACGTGGACCTCCACCTCGAAGCCGCGCCGCCACAACGACAACGCCATGCCGAACGGGCCGCAACCGCCGTGCCCCGAGGTCATGAACACCGTGGTCGCCTCGCGCCACAAACGCATTTCGAGCGTGCGGTCGAGCGTAACCTCTGGATCGAGCGCCTTCATGGCCATCATCAGGCAGGCCGGGCCGCAGGTGAACTCCAGCGACTGGGGGTAGTAGGGAACCGGCGCTAGATCCAGCGGCAGATGCCCGACCAGCGCCTTCTCCATCCTGAGCGCGTCCATGTGGTCTTCGTAGTAGTCGGGGTAGGTCGAAAACTTCTGGTAGCCTTCCTTCTCGTAAAACCGGATTGCGGCCGCGTTGTCGGCGCGCACTTCCAGCCGCATCGACACCCAGCCGCGTTCGCGTGCGACCTCCTCGCCACGCTGCAACAGCCGCTTCGCGATCCCACGACGCCGATGCCCCGGATCGACGGCGAAGGAATAGAGCCGCGCCATCGACGTATTTCGATGGAAAAGAATCAGGCCGTAACCGGCAATGGAGTCACCGTCGTCATCGACGATCAGGGCGGCGTTGCCGTGCTGGAGGATGTTGCGGAAACTGCGCGGGGACAGCCGGTCGCTGTCGAAGCAGGTCCGCTCCAACCGGTCCAGGGCGGGAATGTCCCGCAAGGTTGCGTCGCGGATCGTCACGCTTTAACCCGCTTAAGGAAAAGTCCGCGTTTTCATGCTGCTACGGCGAATTTAAGTCAAGCGTCTTGAATAAAGCGCCCGGTTTCAATCGCCGAGTACGCGGTCGACGAATGCGGCGCAGAGCCCGGTATAGGCGGCCGGATCAAGAATCGCGTCGATCTCGGCTTCCGAGAGCTTCTCCGCCACTTCCGGCACGGCCATCAGCGCGACTTTCATCGTCCGGCCGTCGACCGCCGCCTGCTGCGCGGCATGATAGACCACCTCATGCGCCTCCTGGCGGCCGAGCACCGGGGCGAGTTTCATCATCACCGCTTCCGAGAGCATCAGCCCGCCGGTGACGTCGAGGTTGCGGCGCATGTTGTCGGCGCGCACCTTGAGGCCGTCGGTGAGCGCGACCATCTTCTTCACGGCCGCGTGGGTGAGCGCATGCAGCTTGGCGACGTACTCACGCTCGACCAACAGGCCGATCTTGTCGCGCTCGTGCTCGGCGACCACGTTGGCCATGGCCGGCTGCACGCATTCGCGCGCGATCCGCGCCAGCGCCACGACGCTCTCGCAGATCGCCGGATTGCGCTTGTGCGGCATGGTCGAGGAGCCGACCTTGCCCGGCGGCATCGGTTCCTCGACCTCGGCCAGTTCGGTCTTCTGCATCATGTAGACCTCCTGCGCGATCTTGCCCATTGTCTGCGCCACCATGGTGATGACGGCGGCGGCCTCGGCGAGGGTGTCGCGCGCCACGTGCCAGGAGATTGCCGGCTGGGCGAGGCCGAGCAGTTCCATCATGCGTTTCTGCACGGCCAGGCCCGGTTGGCCGATGGCGGCCATGGAACCGACGGCGCCGGAGAACTGGCCCATGAACACGCGCCGGCCGGCCTCCATCATGCGCGCCTGATGACGCCTGAGTTCGTCCAGCCAGATCGCCACCTTGTAGCCGAAGGTGACCGGCTGGGCCTGCTGGCCATGGGTGCGCCCGGCCATCGGCGTGGTGCGGTGCTCGCGCCCCAGCCTGGCGAGATTGGCGCCGAGCTTCTCCATGTCGGCGGCGATCACCGCCCAGGCATCCTTTATTTGCAGGATCTGGCCGGTGTCCATGATGTCCTGGGTGGTCGCGCCCCAATGCACGTAGCCGCCGGCATCGCCCTGGCACTTGGCGTCCATGGCGCGCACCAGCGGCACGATCGGATGCGAGGTGCGCGCCATCTCGGCGCGCATGGCGTTGAGGTCGTAGAGCGCCGCGTCGGCGACGCGCACGATCTCTTGGGCGGCTTCGGCCGGGATCAGGCCTTCGTCGGCCTCCGCGCGCGCCAGCGCAGCCTCGGTATCGAGCCATTTCTGCACGGTCATGCGGTCGGAAAAGATGTCGCGCATTTCGGCCGTGCCGAACTGGTCGCGAAACAGTTCGCTGTCTATGACGTAAGCGGTCATCGTCGGAGCCCTCCCCCCACTCGATCTTGCTTGGCGCGCCCCGCCGACGCGCGGCCCAGAAGAGCGTATTAGCGGCTTTCGGGCTTCTTGGCGAGAGCCACCCAGACCGCTTCGGTCCAACACTGGGCCGCCGTATCGACCGCTTTCCTGAGCGCCTCGGCCAAGGTCTTGGCCGGTTGCGGTGCCGGTGGTTTGGCGTGGATGAACTTCTTCTCGGTCGCCGAGTCGTACTTGATCTGCTTGGCGTCGCGATCCCACAGCAAATGCGTCGAGAACACTTCCTCGAGCCCGCCCGCCAGTTCGAGCACATCGACGGTGATCTGGTGCACCGCCGCGCGAGTGCCTTGATAGGGGCCTTCGCTTAGGAACATCGGTGTGGTGAATTGCAGCTTCTGGCCGCTCGGATCGGTGCAGCGCCATTGCACGGCGTAGTCGGCGAACTCGACACGTTGCGGCTCGGCCTCCGACTTGCCGACGAACTCGACGGCGAATTCGCAGCGGCCGATGACGGCGAGCTCGATCTTGCCGGTGACCGGCTCGCTGAGCGTGCCGTCGACGACAGGCATCAGGATGCCGCCGTAAACGAAGCCGAGCACCTTGCCGCGCTGGCGCACCGCGTACCACGGCCCCTTGACCCGGCCGACGGCTTCGACCTTGTCGCCGTTCGACAGCTTGGCGACGCGCTTGGCGTTGTTGTCGGGCTTGGCGCGGACGTTGACGTCCTTCAGCACCAGGTAATCGCCCTCGGCCGGTTTGACCGCGATGCCGAGCACCTTGAGCCCGCTCGCGTCCTCGGCCGTCGCCGCGAACGGCAAGATGCCGGCAACACACACAACCGAAACGACCAGCGGCCGGAGCAGTCGGGTCATGGCTAGGCTGCGGATCCCCTGCGCCAAAAGGTGGACCTCCATCCCGCATGATAACGAAGATCCCGGATTCGCGCCAAATTGTTTTCGTCTCAGCGGTCTTTTCACCCCGCCGCCCAGCGGCTAAACAAGACCATGCCGATCGTCACCATCCACCAGCTGAAAGCCTGGCTCGGGCCGCGGAAATGCCTGCTCGGCATCGATCTCGGCTCGAATACCATCGGGCTCGCCTTATCGGATACGTCGCGCATCATCGCGAGCCCGCTCGAAACCCTGAAGCGCGGAAAATTCCGTGCTGGATCGGCCATCCTGGTACGTCTGATCGAGTCCCGCGACATCGGCGGCATCGTGCTCGGCCTGCCGATCAGCATGGACGGCAGCGAGGGACCTCGTTGCCAGGGGACGCGGCAATTCGCCGACAACCTGCTTGGCGTCGTCGACCTGCCGATCGCGTTCTGGGACGAGCGGCTGTCGACGGCGGCGGTCGAGCGCGTGCTCGTCTCCGAGGCCGACATGAGCCGCAAGCGCCGCAGCGAGGTAGTCGACAAAATGGCCGCCGCCTATATCCTGCAGGGCGCGCTCGACGCCATGGGTTGAGATCGGGCCGGACTGAAACACCGGGGGAGGAAATCGAGATGCGGGCATGGTGTTACGAAAAGGCGGGCACGGCCGACGATGTGCTGCGCTCGGGCGAGCGCGAAGCGCCGGAACCGTCCAAGGGCGAGGTCCGCGTTCGCGTGCGCCGTTCGGCGGTCAATCCAACCGATGCGAAGCGGCGCGAGAACGGCCGCGAACTCGGCCTGTTCTCGCTGATCATTCCCGACAACGACGGCAGCGGCGTGATCGAGGCCGTCGGCGAGGGCGTCGATGCGGCACGCATCGGCGAACGGGTCTGGATTTTCGGCGCCCAGGCCGGCCGCCCCTTGGGTACCGCGGCCGACTATTGCGTGCTGCCGTCGCGCCAGGCGCGGCACCTGCCGGACGGCCAATCCTTCGACGACGGCGCGTGCCTCGGCGTGCCGGCGGTGACGGCGCATCGCGGCTGCTTCGGAGACGGCCCCATCGACGGCAAGTGGGTGTTGATCACCGGCGGCACCGGGCGGGTCGGGCGTTATGCCGTGCAGATAGCGAAAATCGCCGGCGCCAAGGTCATCGCCACCGCCGGAACGCCGGCCAAGGCCGCCGACCTGGCCGGACTCGGCGCCGACCACGTCGTCAACTACCGTGAAGAAGACCTAGTCGCTGCGGTCAAGGAGATCACGTCCGGCGTCGGCGTCGACCGCTTCATCGACGTCGCCTTCGGCGTCAACATCACCAACGTGCCAAGCCTGGTGCGCACCAACGGCGTCGTCACCAGTTACGGTTCGGACGCCGTGGCCAAGCCGGAAATTCCGTTCCTGGCGTTGATGTACGCCAACATCCTGGTCCGCCCCTTCGCCATCTTCGCCATGCCACGCGAAGCCCAAGACGCGGCCTTCGCGGACATCGAAAAATGGTGCGCCGAGGGCGCGCTCGACCACGTCGTTGCCGAACGATTCGCCTTCGAGCAGCTGCCGGCCGCGCACAAGGCGATCGAATCGGGCGCCCTGACGGGCTGCTGCCTAGTCACGGTCTCGGACGACTGAGGCCTAGTAGCCGAGCAGTTTGAGCAGTTCACCGGCCTGGCGGTTAAAGTGGCCGGTAGCGGTGTCGTTAAAACTGCGTCGCCACGATCCCGGCTCGATGTCGAGCGGCGCTACGTCCCAGGCCGTGCCGGTGCAGGCCTTGAGCCAGTCGGCGTCGATGCCAACGCCGACGAACTCAAACAGGCGCTCGGCGACACGGTTCGGATTCTCGACGACGTCCTCGGCCCGCACCTCGAGGCAGGAATCGGGCCGCACGCGACGGAACCGCCGAGCCGCGTCGATGACGCGGTTCCGGTTGCCGGCGGAGACCTCGGCGAAGTCGGCGAAGGTCGGATAGGTGCGCGGGAACTCGCCTCGCGACAGCCCCAGGTTGAACTCCCAGGCGGCCAAGGCCTCGTCGCGGCCGTCGCGGAAGACGTGGATGACCCGGGCCTCGGGCACGACTCGGTCGAGGATATCGAGCGCGGCGACGTGTTCGGGGGTTTTTTCGACGACCACCTCGGGCGGTGTCTCGGCATCCGCGACCTAACGCCGGAACATCAGGCCGATGGCGGTGCGCAAAAGGTGGTCGATGTCGGCGTACTCCAGACCGGCCGCGTTGCCGGGCAGCCCGGCGGCGCGCAGCCGGTTGGCGATCTTATCGCATTGCTTGTTGTAGTTGCCGAGCGCCTCGCCCACCGCCGGGAACAGGATATCGCTGAAATGCGCCTCGCCGCGGGCGCAGACATAGGGGTGGGTATCTAGGCATTGCTGCACCCAGGCGGTACCCCAGCGCGTGGCGCCGACCAGGAAAACGACGCCGCGTTCGAACGCGTCGGCGAGTTCGCCCTGGACCTCCCAGAAATCGCTCATGCGCCTCCCCCGCAACGCTGCGTCACGTCCCCAGACTTTATGGGTAAAGCCGCCCGCGTTCCAGGCTTGCTTGGGAAGCGGCCCGCTCCTATAGTGCGGCCCATGCAAGACGGCACTTCGGATCGTATACCTTTCCCGCATCGCCATTTACTCGGCATCGAAGGCCTTTCCCCAGACGAAATCACCGTCCTCCTCGACCGCTCCGAGAGGTACGTCGAGCAGAACCGCCAGGCCGACAAGAAGAAGTCGATCCTGCGCGGGCGCACCATCATCAACCTGTTCTTCGAGAACTCGACGCGCACCCGCACCTCCTTCGAACTCGCCGGCAAGCGCCTCGGCGGCGACGTCATCAACATGTCGGTCTCGACCAGTTCCATCAAGAAGGGCGAAACCCTGATGGACACGGCGATGACGCTGAACGCCATGCACCCGGACGTGCTGGTCGTGCGCCATCCGCATTCGGGCGCGGTCAAGCTCTTGTCCGAGAAGGTCAACTGCGCCGTCATCAACGGCGGCGACGGCAGCCACGAGCATCCGACCCAGGCCCTGCTCGACGCGCTCACCATCCGCCGCCGGCGCGGCACCCTGCAAGGTCTCCTGGTCGCCATCTGCGGCGACATCCTGCACTCGCGCGTCGCGCGCTCCAACATCCATCTGCTTTTGGCCATGGGCGCGCGCGTGCGCCTGATTGCACCGGCGACGCTGATCCCGCTCGGCATCGAGCGCCTCGGCGCCGAGGTCTTCCACGACATGGCCGAGGGCCTCAAGAACTGCGACATCGTGATGATGCTGCGGCTCCAGCAGGAGCGCATGCACGGTGCCTTCTTCCCGTCGGTGCGCGAGTACTTCACCTTCTTCGGCCTCGACTACGCCAAGCTCGCCAACGCCAAGGCGGACGCGCTGATCATGCATCCGGGCCCGATGAACCGGGGTGTCGAGATCGACGCCGAGGTCGCCGACGATTTCGGCCGCAGCGTCATCCGCGAGCAGGTCGAAATGGGCGTCGCCGTGCGCATGGCCTGCCTCGAGATTCTGACCGAGAACCTCGACCG
>JAYNJY010000013.1:0-2374 GCA_038110665.1 Rhodospirillaceae bacterium
TGCTGTCCATCTCGCGGGGATCAATGTCGATATGGATGAACTTCTTCGAGCCCGGCGCGCCCCACTGCTTGCCCTTGCCGTGGCTGAGCAACCAGTTGAGCCTGGCGCCGATCAGCATGACCACGTCGGCTTCCTGGAGGACCAGCGAACGGGCGGCGCCCGCATATTGCGGATGATCGTCCGGCAGCAGGCCCTTGGCCATGCTCATGGCGATATAGGGGCTGCCGCTCTTCTCCACGAAGGTTTTGACCGCGTCGTCGGCCTGGGCGTAGGCGGCGCCCTTGCCGAGGATGATCAGTGGCTTCTTGGCGCTTTTCAGCACGTCGAGAGCACGGGTGACCGCCGACGGCGCAGGGATGTGCGCGGGAGCCGGGTCAACCACCTGGACAAGCGACTTGGCGCCGGCATCGGCATCCATGACCTGGGCGAACAGCTTGGCGGGAAGATCCAGATAGACGCCTCCCGGCCGGCCCGATACCGCGGCGCGGATCGCGCGCGCGATACCAATGCCGATGTCCTCGGCGTGCAGCACGCGATAGGCCGCCTTGCAAAGCGTCTTGGCGACGGCGAGTTGGTCCATCTCCTCGTAGTCGCCCTGCATGAGATCGACGATCTCGCGCTCCGACGAGCCCGAGATCAGGATCATCGGGTAACAGTTAGTGGTGGCGTGCGCGAGCGCGGTCAGGCCGTTCAGGAAACCCGGCGCCGAGACGGTCATGCACACACCCGGCTTCTGGGTCAGGAAGCCGGCAATGGCGGCGGCATAACCGGCATGCTGTTCGTGGCGGAACGAGAGCACCCGCATGCCTTCCGCCTGCATGAAGCGGCCGAGGTCGGTGATCGGAATGCCCGGCACGTTGTAGATGGTCTCGATGCCGTTCAGTTTGAGCGCGTCGATGACGAGATGAAAGCCGTCTGTCAGCGTGCCGGCCTCGGCCGCTTCCGTAGTTGCCTTCGTATCTATCGCCGCATTGGCCATGTGTTCCTCCGATCTGGCCGGCCTAAGCCGCCGGCCGAAGTCCAGTTTTCTCAGTCCAGGTAATCCACGTACTTCTCGACGTGGCGGGCGAGGTTGAGCGTATGTTCGCGGACCAGGCGCTCGGCCAGGTCCGTATCACGCGCTTCCAGCGCCTCGATGATGTGCATGTGGTCGATGATCGATTTGTCGACGCGGTCGGTCTCGCCGATGGTACGCGCGCGGATCGAACGCATGTGAATGAACAGGTTGTCAGCGAGTTCGCGTAGCGACGCGCAGCGGCTCAAGTCCAGGATCGCCTGGTGAAATTCGATGTTGCGGCCCGAATACTCGTCGATGCGGGCACGCACCTTGCCGCCGTCGAAAGTGGCGAACAGCCCGCGCAGCGAGGCAATCTCGGCGTCCGTGGCATTTATGGTGATCAGCCTGGCGGCCATGCTTTCGAGCGCCGCCCAGACCGTGATCATTTCCAGGATCTCGGTCTTGGTCCGGCGCATGATGTAGACGCCGCGCCGCGGCACGATCTGGACCAGGCCTTCCTGTTCGAGCCGGGCCAAAGCCTCGCGCACCGGCGTGCGCGAGATGTTGAGCTGTTCGGACAGGCGCCGTTCGTCGAGGCGCAGCTCGGCGTCCTCGGCATAAATGTCGACCCGGGTAATCGCTTCCTTGAGCGAGGCGTAAATGTGATCCTTGAGGCTGAAACTGGTGACGATCGGTTCGACCGCCAGTTCCGTCGCCGCGATCCGCCGCTTCACCGGCCCGGCCTCCTCATGCCTTCGCCTCCCCGCTCATGCGCGCGCGCAACGCCTTGTTCAGCGGCAGGGCGAACAGGACGATGGCGATCACCAGGATGGTACCGGAGATCGGCCGCTGGAAGAAGATCGTGGGATCGCCCTGCGAGCCGATCAGCGACTGGCGCACAGAGCGCTCGGCCAGGGGACCGAGCACAATGGCCAGCACCGCCGGCGCCAACGGATAGTCAAGTTTGCGCATCAGGTAGCCGACGACGCCGAAGATGAACATCAGCCAGACGTCGTGCATGTCGTCGGTCGGCACGTAGCCGCCGACGATGCAGAGCATGAAGATGATCGGCGCCAATATCGTGAACGGCAGCTTCAACACCCAGATGAAGGCCGGGATGAATGCGATGTTGATCAGGAGCGAAAACAGGTTGGCCGAGTACAGGCTGGCGATCAGGCCCCAGACGAACTCGGTGTGGTTGACGAACAGCAGCGGCCCCGGCTCGAGGCCCCAGATGACCATGCCGCCGAGCAGGATGGCGGTAGTCGGCGAGCCCGGGATGCCGAGGGTGAGCATCGGCAGCATGGAGCCGGTCGAGGCGGCGTTGTTGGCCGATTCCGGCGCAACCACGCCATTGACGTTGCCCTTGCCGTAGGT
>JAYNJY010000013.1:2384-5060 GCA_038110665.1 Rhodospirillaceae bacterium
GGATCCTTCGCCATGGTCTTGGCGATGCCGTAGGCCATGAGCGAGCCGGGCGTGGCGCCGGCGGCCGGCAGGATGCCGACGAAGTAGCCGAGCAGCGAGCCCATCAACATGGTCTTCCAGGTACCGATCAGCTCTTTGATGGCTTCGAAGATGCGCTTCATGGTGACAGTCGCCTGCGAGATCATGACGTCGCCCTTGGAGAGTTCGACCGTCCACAGCATCTCGCCGATGCCGTAAATGCCGATGGCCAGCACCAGGAAGTTGACGCCGTGCATGAAGCCCGGCAGGTCCATGAAAATCAGGCGCGGCTCGCCGCTGACCACGTCGAGGCCAACGGCGCTGAACACCAGCCCGATCATAATCGAGAAGAAGGTCTTCGGGATATCGTCGCCGCCGAGTCCGATGAAGGTGGCGAAGGCGAGGATCATCAACGCAAATTCCTCGGGCGGGCCGAAGATGAGCGCGACTTCGGCCAACGGCGGCGCGAAGGCGGTGAACAGGACGACGGAGATGGTGCCGCCGACGAACGACGCCGTCGCGGCCGCCACCAGCGCCTTGTCGGCTTGGCCTTTCAGCGCCATGGGACGGCCGTCGAACGTCGTCGCGACCGCGGTCGAGGCGCCCGGAATGCCGAGCATGATCGAGGAAATGGCGCCACCGTACATGGCACCGTAGTAGATGGCGCCGAGGAAGATCACCGCCGAGGTCGGCGGCACCAGGAAGGTCATCGGCAGCAGGATGGCGACGCCGTTGACCGAGCCCAGGCCCGGCATGGCGCCGATGAACAGCCCGACGGCCGAGCCGAAAATCACCAGTGCCAGGTTCAACGGCTCGAAGGAGATCAGAAAACCGTCGAACAGAAGGTTCAGAATTTCCATGTCAGTGTGGTGTCCAACCGTTGGCCGGGATGACTGCGGAAAGCCGGTCGGAACGTCGAGGAGGCATTCAGGTATACTTAATACCAATAATGCGACCGGTCCTCTCCCTGCCGCCGATACATGGTCCGGTGCCTAGTAAATCAAATCGTAAATCGGATAGAACAGAGGCTCGGTGAAGCCCTTGGGCAGGGTCTGCTTCAACGCCATCTCGAAAAACACGAAGGTCACGATCGGCGTGAGAATCGCCATCGGGATGATCAGCCGCCAGGGATGGCGCCCGAGATAGCGCATATAGAAGGCCAGGAACAGAGGCAGCGAAAAGAAGATGCCGATCACGTGGATCAAGCCGATCATCACGCCGACCGCGATCGTGACGGTGGCGATCAACTCGAACGTTTCGCGGTCCATGAACGGCGCGTCGGACTGGCTCGGCGGGCTCTCACGCCGCCACCACCTGACAATCATCGCTGCGCAGCAGATCAGCATGCCGAACGACAGCCAGAACGGGAACGCCCCGCCGCCCGGCCCTTCGCCCTTGATCCAGCCGATCGGCAGTTCGGTGCTCTTCCACATCAGATAGATGGAGAAGAGCGCCATGATAATGGCCATAGAAAGTTCTGCCTTACGCATGGCGCCCCTCCCCTCTATCGATGTTTCGCTTCAGTCAGCCTGGCTCAGCTGCCACCGGAGAGCAGGCGGGCATGCCGCTCGCGCTCTTCGATGAAGTACTTCTGCAGCTTCTCGCCGGTCAGCCAGCCCGGTATCAGGCCCTTGGAGACCAGGTAGTTCTGCCACTCGTCGGAGCGGTAGACCTTCTCGAACAGGTTGACGTAGAAGTCGCGGGCGTCATCGCTCATGCCGCCCGGCGCCACGACGCTGCGCTGCATGTAGTAGACCATATCGGTGCCGTGACCAAGGTCCTCGAACGTCGGGATCTTGCCCCACTTGCCCTTGAGCTTACCCTTCGGCGTGAAGCTGGCGAGGGCGACGGACTTGCCGGCGTCCCAGAAGCCGACCTGCTCGGACGGGTTGTTGACGGTCGAGTTGATGTGGCCCCCGACCAGTTCCTTGGCGACCTTTCCGCCGCCCTTGTAGGGGACGTAGGTCATGGACAGGCCGAACTTCTTCTCCAGCATGGCGGTGACGAGCGAATCCTCGGCGCCCTTGCCGGTGCCGCCCATCTTCCACTTCTTGCCGTCGGCCTTCACCTTCTTGACGTATTCGTCGACGGTCTTGATACCAGATTCCTTGCTCACCCAAAGCTGGAAGGTGTCTTCCGCCATGCGCGCGATCGGCGTGAACTTGGCGATATCGACGCCAAGGCCCTTCTGGCGAAGCGGCGTGGTGTAGTAGCTGTTCAGCGTCGCCATGATGATATGGTCGTCGCCCTGCTTGGACTTCAGGTACTGCAGGGCTTCGGCGCCTGAGCCGCCGCCCTTGTTGACCGGAACCAGCGGCTTCGGCGAAAGCTTGTTCTTCTCGATGATGCCCTGGATGAAGCGGGCGAGCTTGTCGGCGCCGCCGCCCTTGCCGGCCATGATGACGAATTCGATGGGCTTCTTCGGTTGCCAGGCGGCTTCGGCCGTGTCCGAGACCACCGCGGCACCGAGGCCAAGCCCGGCCGCGATCGCGGCGGACAGAACCGTAGTGCTGAGTTTCTTCATTTCAATCTCCCATTGGCGCCACCGACGGCCGAAAAGCCTAGGTGGCATTGACGTTGCGAAGCCTCCGGCGCGGCGATCATTGTTGTTTAATCGCCATTTCGCCTCCCACATCCCGTTTTTGGCATGTGGTATAC
>JAYNJY010000013.1:5070-22258 GCA_038110665.1 Rhodospirillaceae bacterium
ACTATAGCCAGAGTTCCATCGACGATACAACAGGATTCGCCGACAGCCCGAATCAATTCTCTGTGGATAGTCGCGCCGGGCGAATGCCGGCGCTTCGCCCGTCAGGACGCCGGCTTATCGTCGACCAGCATCTCTTTCAAGGAACGCTTGATGCGCGACGCCTTGAACCCCGGCAGCGCGAAGACCCAGTCCTTGAGCCTGGCGTTGATGGCGTCGGCACGCTCGGCGGCGCTCTTCGCGCCGGCCGCCGGCGCCGGCGCATCGGCGAGCGCGCTGGCACGGATGCGCGCCCAATCGGCCTCGCCCTTGCGCTGCAGGTCGATCGCGATCTTGAGGCCGTCGCGGGTGACGAACTCGGCGGCGTAGGTCTTGTCCGGCTCGAAGGCGATGAAGCCCGACTTGCGCGCGTCATCGAGTTCGAGCTGGTCGACCACGCCGGCGATGTTGTCGGGATCGGTGTCGTATTGCAGCTTCTTGCCGGCCGGGATGTCGAGCAGCGTGAAGTTGCGAGCCTTCGGGTCTTCCTTGACCACGCGCACGACGTCACCGTCCGGATGGCGCACGGTCGCCGCCTTCACGGTCGCTTCCCTGACGTCGAGAACCTCCTGCACCAGCCAGTCGCGCGGATGCACTTCGACGTCGAGCTCGCCGGCGGCAAGCCAGGTCTGGGTGTTGTCCGGCTTGCGGATGTAGACGCCTTCCTTGCGCGCGCCGACGAGGTTGTAGCGCTTACGGCCCGCGACCAGGTCGGCGAGCACCTTGCCGGAGGCGTCATAGAGCTTGATCTGGCGGGCTTCCGCCTTCGCCGCCTTTGGGTCCGCCACGTGCAGGCGCGAATAGAGAACGGGCTTGGCCGTCTTCATTTCGTAGTAGTTGAGGTCGGCCAACTGTACCACGACCTTCTCGGCGACCTTGGCCGAAACCGCGTAGTTGTCGGCCTCCGGCATGGTCCAGGCACCCTTGGCGTCGCGTACCAGCGTCAGTGTCTTGTCCCGGTGCTCGATGGTCACCTTGGCGACTTGGTTGACGCGCTCGATCAGGCCAGCGAACACCGGACCAGAGACCGCGACGCCGGCGCCGGCGCCGCCCATGTTGAGCGATACGGCCGCGGCGCCGATTGCGGCGACGGTGGAGGCGGCCAGGACGATCAGGCTTTTCGGTGTCATGTTCCCACTCCCCTCGCTCAACCGGTCTGCACCACACCGCCGCGTCGGCGGAGCCGGCGGGCGACGGCGAAGATCAGCGTACCGAACGCCAGCACAAGCGGAATCGCGGCGATGTTGAAGAACTTGAGCCAGCTGTCGAGGCTGTCGATGTCCTTCCTGAGTTCGTGCTGCACGCTGCGCAGTTCCTTGCGGATCGCCACCATTTCGAGACGCGCCTTCTCCATACGCTCGCGGTCGGCAGGCTTCAGGATCAATTCGCCCGATTGGACGTTCTCGCGCCGGATCAAATTGTTGAGGTCGGCACGCACGGCCTCGAGCTTCTTTTGCAGTTCTTCTTCCTTGGTGCGGAACCGGCGCTCCGCCGCTTGGCGAATCTCGCGCACCAATTCGAACGGCCGGCTCGAAATCGTGCGGCCGCGCAGCTCGCTCAGGGACGCACCGCCGGCCAGGTTCTCCAGCACACCGATGATGAAGTCGGCGTTGTTGGCGAACGGCACGAGCAGGCGCTTGCCGAGCATGTCCTGCGCCTCGACCCACAGGTTGTCGTGCAGCATGTCGACGTCGGCGACCACGATGACCTGGATGTCCTTGGCCGAAGCCGCGAGGTGCTTGGGCTTGTCCTTGGGCTTGTCTTCCGGCTTGGCCGCCGCGTCAGCCTTAGCATCCTTGGGCCGGCCGTAGGGGAAGGCGCTCTTGGCCGGACCGGTGATGCGCGCCGCCAGGGTCAGCGGTTCGGTGCCGGCCTTGAAGTTGCGGAAGAGGCCAATGACGTCGGGCTGGCGCTCGAATTCCTTGGCATCGATCGCCATGGAACGCATGCCGGTGCGGATCAGCGGCGTGAACTTGGTGGTCGCGCCCTTGACCGTATCGAGGATGCCGGCGGTGCCGACGTTGATCAGCTTGAGCGCACCCATGGCCGGATCGTCGCGGTCGAAGTTGCCGGGCCGCAGCGACAGCCAGCCGACGTAGTCGGCGATCGCCACCTGCGAACCGGCGCGCACGTTGACGCGGCGCGCTGAATCGAGATCGCCGGCGACGCGGTCTTTGCGCAATTCCACGCCCCACGACTTCATCAGATCGCCGAGCTCGGACCGGCCCGGCTTGCCGTAACCGGCGCCGGGGCCGTCGACCTCGGCAACCGGATCGACGAACGCGAGCACCTTGCCGCCACGCATGACGAACTGGTCGATGCCGTAGCGGGTCTTGGCCGAGAGTGCCTTGGGATGGACCAGCATGAGAATGTCGACATCCTTGTCGATCACTGGCGCGTCGGGCGGCACCGGCTGGACCTCGAAGAACTCGTTGATCTGGTCGATCACCGTCCAGCGCGGCCGGTTGCCGGCGCCGGGCAGGAAGCCGCCGTTGATCGGCAGCGTTGAGAGCACGCCGACGACCGTCTTCTTCGGCGTCGCCAGTGCGTTGACCAGCTTGGTCAGATCGTACTGGAGGAAGGCCTCGCGCTCGGGCGAGAAGAACGGAATGATCTCGAAATCGTCGGTGCTGTTGGAGGCGGCCAGGCCGAAGTAGCCGAGATCGCCGGTCTCGTTGACAGGGACGCCGGTCAGGCCGTAGGCGACGGCGCTGTCCTCGTCGTCGGAGAACGGCTCCGGGTTGAACAGCTGCAGCCGCAGCCGGCCCTGGGTCAGGTTCTCGTAGCGCTCCAGGAGTTCGCGCACGCGCTCGTAGTAGCGCGCATGCGCCGGGCTCTGCTCGCCCATGAATCGGCTGAAGTAAAGGCGCGCGGTGATCGGCTCATCGACCTTGGCCAGTACTTTTCGCGTGCCCTCCGAAAGCGTGTAGAGGCTGCCCTCGGTGAGGTCGACCTGCATGGCGCGGAAGGCGCTGTTGGAGAACACGTTGACGGCCATGAACAGGACTGCGCCGAGCACCACGGCAACGACGGTCAGTTTCTGGCGGCCCATCGATCGGATCGTCTGGGACATGGCTTCAGGTCCCCTTCTTGGCGTCTACGGCGACGACGTTGGCGAACAGGAAGAAGGCAATCAGCGAGCCGAAGAAGACGACGTCGCGGAAATCAATGACGCCCCTGGCGATCGCGCGGAAGTGGGTCAGAAAGCTCATCGAGGCGACGGTCTCGATCAGCAGGTCCGGCGCCCACAGCCGGAAAAAGTTGAGCACCAGCTCTAGCCCGCTCATGGTGAACAGAAAGCAGACTGTGGCGGCGACGATGAAGGCGATGACCTGGTTCTTGGTCAGCGCCGAGATGCACGACCCGATCGCGAGGAATGCGCCGGCCATGATCAGGCTGCCGATGTAGCTGGCGAGGATGACGCCGTTGTCGGGATCGCCGAGCACGTTGACGGTGATCCACATCGGGAAGGTCAGCGCCAGCGCGATGCCGGCGAAGGCCCAGGCGGCGAGAAACTTGCCGAGCACCGCCTCGGTCGTCGAGACCGGCAGCGTCATCAACAGCTCGACCGTTCCGGTCTTACGCTCCTCGGCCCAGAGCCGCATGGAGATCGCCGGGATCAGCAGCAGATAAAGCCACGGGTGATAAAAGAAGAACGTCACCAGGGTCGCCTGGTTGGACGAGAAGAAGCCGCCGACGTAGAACGCCAGCGCGCCCATCAGCGCCAGGAAGATGACGATGAAGACGTAGGCCACGGGCGTGGCGAAATAGCTGTAGAGCTCACGCTTGAAGATAGACGCCACGTTACGCATGGGCCGAGTCCTTCTCGGTGGTAATCGCGCGGAACACGTCGTCGAGTTGGCCGCGCTCGACATAGAGCTCGCCGACGTCGATACCGGCGGCCTTCATTGCCTCGCTCAACTGCTGCACCAACTGCGCGCCCGGCTTGGCCAGCACCCGGAACCGGGTGATGCCGTCCGGCGACGGGATGCCGTCGACGCCGTGGACGCCGGCCAAATCGATCGCCGCCATGGCGGCGCGGTCGCCGTCGGCATCGGCGACGGCCATCACCACCGCGTTGTGGTTGGGATCGCGCGCGACCAGTTGGTCGGGCGTGCCGTCGGCCAAGAGCTTGCCGTGTGCGATGACGGCGGCGCGCGTGCAAACCGCCTCGACCTCTTCGAGGATGTGGGTCGAAACCACAATCGCCTTCTCCGGCGCCATGGCTGCGATCAGTTCGCGTACGTGATGCTTCTGGTTCGGGTCGAGGCCGTCGGTGGGCTCGTCCAGGATCAGCACCTCCGGGTCGTGCAGGATCGCCTGGGCGAGGCCGACGCGCCGCTTGAAGCCCTTGGAGAGCGTCTCGATCGGCTGGTCGAAGACGCTGCCGAGGATGACCTTGTCGACCACGTTGTCGATGCGCCGGCGGCGCTCGGCGCCGTCGAAGCCCCGGATCTCGGCGATGAAGTCGAGGAACCGCCGCGGCGTCATGTCGCCGTAGGTGGGCGCGCCCTCGGGCAGGTAGCCGATGCGCCGCTTGACCTCGACCGGATCGACGCTGACGTCGAAGCCAGAGACCTTGGCGGTGCCGGCGCTCGGCTCCAGGAAACCGGCAACCATCTTCATGGTCGTCGACTTGCCGGCGCCGTTCGGGCCGAGGAAACCGAGCACCTCGCCCTTGCCGACAGCGAGGTCGATACCGTCGACGGCGACCAGGTCGCCGAAACGTTTGCTCAAGCCGTTGAGTTCGATCATTGCCGCCATGACCCGAAACCACCCAGTCGTAGTGTTTGTTGATGATCCGGAACGGAAACCGCCGATATGGCGCGCCCGGAACCGTCCAGCCTCCCAGCAGGGACGCATGGACATACCGCGTCGGCCCCGGCTGTCAAGGGGCTTTGCCGATTTTTCGGTTTCAAGTAACGGAAATAGAAAGGTTTTTCAGCGAACGCCGAAGTCGCTCTCGAAGCCGGCAGCATCTCCCGTGTTCTCCCTGTATCGCATGCGGTGACGCATTTTTGCCTTTAACCCCCCGCAACGATCCCGGTTTTTTGGGAGATGTAGCCCATTCACCCTCGCCCGCAACCCCCGCCGCCGGATTTTTTCGGCGTTATGCGTACATGAAATGGGTCAAGGACCCGGCGATACATTCGGGTCATTGTAACCATCGCACAACTTGGATAGGTTTACGGGCCCAACGCGGCCGCCGGCAATAGGGCCAGCAACAGGGGAAGAGGCGAGCATGGACTACGAGGCATTCTTCAAGCGATCCGTCGACGAGATCAAGGCGGAAGGCCGCTACCGCGTGTTCGCCGACCTGCAGCGTCACGCCGGCAACTACCCGCACGCCACCAACCGGCGCCCCAACACCATCGAGGAAGTGGTGGTCTGGTGTTCCAACGATTACCTCGGTATGTCGCAGAGCCCCGTGGTTCTCGAAGCCCTGATCGACGCGGCCAAGACCTACGGCTGCGGCTCGGGCGGCACGCGCAACATCGCCGGCACCACGCACCTGCACGTGCTCCTGGAACAGGAACTGGCCGAATTGCATGGCAAGGAAGCGGCGCTGCTGTTCACGTCCGGCTATGTCTCCAACGACGCCAGCATCTCGACCATCGCCAAGCTGATGCCGGACTGCGTCATCTTCTCGGATGCCTGGAACCATGCCTCGATGATCGCCGGCGTGCGCAATTCCGGCCGCGAAAAAATTATCTACGACCACTGCGACCTCGACGACCTCGAGCGCAAGCTGCAATCCGTCGACATCGACCGGCCTAAGCTGATCGTGTTCGAGTCGGTCTATTCCATGGACGGCGACATCTCGCCGATCGCCGGTATCTGCGACCTCGCCGACAAGTACAACGCCATGACCTACATCGACGAGGTGCATGCGGTCGGCCTCTACGGAGAGGGCGGTGGCGGCATCACCGAGCGCGACGGCGTCGCCGACCGGCTCACCGTCATCGAAGGCACCTTGGCCAAGGGTTTCGGGCTTTGCGGCGGCTACATCGCGGGCTCGGCGGCACTGGTCGACGCGGTCCGCTCCAACGCGCCCGGCTTCATCTTCACCACCACGGTGGCGCCGCCGGTGATCGGCGCGGCCATCGCCTCGGTGCGCTATGTGCGCGAGCACAACGAGCTTCGCGTCCGCCACCAGGAACGCGCCGCCAAGCTGAAGCAGATGTTGTGCGACGCCGGCCTGCCGTTGATGGAGGAATCGGTCACCCACGTGGTGCCGGTCCTGGTCGGCGATCCGGTGCTGTGCAAGCGCGCCACCGACATGCTGCTCGAGGACTACGGCATCTACATCCAGCCGATCAACTTCCCGACCGTGCCGAAAGGCACGGAACGGCTTCGCATCACGCCGACACCGCTGCACACGGACGCCCTGATGGACGATCTGGTCGGCGCGCTCGTCGAGGTCTGGCGCCGGCTCGGGTTGCGTCAGGCCGCCGCTTGACTTTGGCTAAGGCCGTCTTTAGACGATTGCGCTTGAATTTGGGCCCGACGACGGTCTTTTCGGTCCGGCCGGGCGTGCCGAATTGAAAGCCAACCCCACGAGGGGGTCGAACCGGGCTTCGCCCCTTGTTTTTTTGAGGAGTACAAACAGCATGTCGTTCCCCCTTTCCATCATCTTCGCCGCCGCGGTCGCGCTTTCCACAGGCGCCGCCCAGGCCGCCGACGCCGCCAAGGGCGAAAAGGCCTTCGCCAAGTGCAAGGCGTGCCACACCATCGACAAGGGCGGCAAGCACCGCGTCGGCCCGAACCTGCACGGCGTCGCCGGCCGCAAGGCGGGCACCGTCGCCGGCTACAAGTTTTCTAAGGGCATGATGGGGTCGGGCCTGACCTGGGACGACGCCACCCTCGACAAGTACCTGGAGAAGCCGAAGGACGTCGTCCCGAAGACCAAGATGGCCTTCGCCGGCGTCAAGAAGGCGGACGAACGCGCCGACCTGATTGCCTTCCTCAAGGCTAACAGCAACTAACGGCGATCGCCGCGACGAATTCCAAACCGCCCGGCCGCAAGGTCGGGCGGTTTTCGTTTGCGCCCTATTCGGCGGCGATCACCGGCATCAGTTTGCCGATGTCCTCGGACAGTTCGTAAACGCTATCGATGGCGAGATCTGGCCCATAGACCTTGCCGCTGCCGGACGCGGTCGCCTGCAGGCGTTCGCGGTGATAGGCGGCGATCTCGGCCGGAAGCGGCAGGTCGCCGATATCGACCATGCGGATATAGCCGTCCGCGTCGCGCGCCGGCATCACCGCGCTCTTGCATTCGCGGTTGGGCGACCACGGCACGTCGAGCAGCCCGGCCTCGAGCGCGCGCATGGTGCCGACCGCGGCGTCGCCGTCACCGGCCTCCAGCACCTTGTCGACGATGGCCCGGCTTTCCGCGACCAGAACCTCGCGCTCGCGCTGGTATTCAGGCAGGCCGTCCAGCCGCACCGTCCGCGCCAGGTAAACGCCCATGCGCGCGGCGCGCAGCCCTTCGGCGTTCTCCGCCGGGGTCGGAATGCCCATCGCCTCGGCGACGCTCTTGGTGGTGACGCTGACGGCGCCGCCGACGGCGGCGGCGAAACCGCCGTAGACCATCAGCCCGAAAGCCTGGGCGCGGTCCGCCGGCCATGCCCCCATCCAATGCAGCGACGTCACCGTGGTGAACACGTCGTCGTAACCCTTGTCACGGAGGTAGGCCTGGGTCAGGTCGTTGCAGACGTCGATGGCGACGGCGTCCTGGACCAGGTGCAGGCACTGGCCGAGTTCGAGGCCGTACTGCTTGACCCCCTGGGCGGCGGCGAGCAACGCGTCGAGCACGCAGATGGCGACGGCGACGCACGGCGGCACATTGGTCCCGGTCAGGAAGCCGGGTTGGCGGCGGTGCAGTTCGACGCCCATGTCCTGGTAGTCGGCGACCAGCCGGTCGAGATACTGGTAGTTGCGGATGCCCTCGGCGACCGGGGTCTCCTTAGTATAGGAGGTCGTGTAGGCGATGCCCGAGCCGAGATAACCGGTGAAACCGCCGGCGTAGCAGATTTCCCCGGTCAGCTTGGGGAACGAGGTGCCGGTGAGCGCGATGATCGGCTTGTTCACGGCCTCGGTCAGTTCGCGCACCTTGGCGACGCCGGCATTGACCACGGGAAAACCGTTGAGCATGGAACGCCCGCGCTGTTCGGACTCGTCCGAGCCCTTCTGCGCCTCCGCGAAACGCTCGTTGCGGGTGTAGCTGTCCGTGGTCGTCGGCACAACGTCGGCGAGCCCCTCGCGGTCGAGCGTGACGAGCAGGTCCTTGTGCATGTGGAAGGTGCCGAAGCCGCCACGCGGCTGGGTCATGCAGCGCCGGTGCGCGGCCGCCTCTCGTGTCACATGGGCGAGGTTCTTGTGGCGCGGTAGCGCCTTCAGGTATTCGGCCGCCTCCGCCATGTCGACTTCGGCGCCGGTCGGCCAGCGTTTGAGGTTGGCCTCGCGCATGGCGGCGAATTCGTCGTCGGCGATCCTGGCTTCACTGAGTGGCGGCTGCGCCATGACCGTTGTCCTCCCGTTTTACATCGATGATATCACGTAATCCGGCCAGGCCGACAGCCAACGCCGCTTCGGGCGCAACCTCGGCGAGCAGGCCGCAGGCATAGAGCGCGTAGCCGGTATCCAGCATCAGCCGGCCGCCCATCGGCCGGAGCGACAGCGGCTCCTTGGACGACGCCAGCGCCGCCGCAAGAATGGCGCCCGCGTCCTCGGCATGCACAAGCACGCCACCGGTGCCGATCACCGTCGCGACCTCGCCCAGGTCCTTGCCGCGCTGCATGGTGACGGGACCGGTCGCGGTATAGACGGTCTCCAGCGTGCCGGCGTGGCGCGTTACCGAAAGCCGGGTCGCGGCCGCGGCCAGGGCCCAGTCGAAGGCGCGTTCGGCATCGGTCGCCGGCAGGCGCTCGACGTCGGCGTCGATGGCCACGAGCATGGCCTCGATCTCAGCGCCGGACAATCCGCCGGTGGCGGCGAATTCCTCCGCGCCGACGGCCTCGACCACGTGGCGCGCCGTGTGGCGCATGCCGAGGTCGCCCTCGACGGTGCGCTTGGCATAGGGTTCGGGCAGGCCGTGATAGACGACGCCGCTCTGGCTCGGCTCGCCGGAACAGATCGAGTGCACGTCGGTGGTCGCGCCGCCGATGTCGACGACGACGAGCGGCCCGAGGCCTTCCCTGGCGTCCGTGCCGTCGGCGAGCAGCCGCGCCCCTTTGAGGACCGCTGCCGGCGTCGGCATCAAGACGGCATCGAGCCGGTCTTCGGCCTTGTCGATGCCCTTGGCATGGACGATGTGGCGGATGAACAGTTGGCGGATGGCTTCGCGCGCCGGCTCGATGTTGAGATCGAGATGCCTGGGCATGACGTTCTCGGTGACGATGACGGTCTTGCCGGCATCGGCGAGCGTTTTCTCGATATCGTCGGCGACGGAGCGGTTGCCGGCGACGACCACCGGGCAAGCGAGCGCGCTTTCCGCCAGCCTCGCCGCGTTCTCTGTGATCACCTTGCGGTTGCCGCCGTCGGTACCGCCCGAAAGCAGCACCATGTCCGGCGCGCCTCGGACAATGGCCTCGACATCGCCCTTGGTCAGCTCGAAGGCGTAGGTGCCGGCGAGCTTGGCGCCGGCGCCGAGCGCGGCGAGCCTGGCCGCCTTGGCCGTCAATTCCGGAACCAATCCGATGGTCACCATCTTGAGCCCGCCGGCGGCGCTCGACGACGCCAGCCGGTGTTCGAACTCAGGCAGGCCGCCCATGCTCCGCGCCAGCTCGGCAAGCGCCGCATCGAGACCGATGGTGACGTCGGTGGTGACCGTCGAAGGCCCCTGCGCCGTGGCGACGACTTCACCAGCGACCAAGTCGACCGCGCGCAGCTTGGTGTAGGTCGACCCGAAATCGATCAGCAGCGCGTGGGCCACGGCGTTCAGGCCTCCGCTTCGGCGCGCGCGCGGCGGCGTTCGGCGATGTCGGCGGCTAGGGGGCCGGTCACGTCGGCGGGCCGGGTGCCGGGCGGGAACACACGGTCGAAACCCATCTCCAGGAAGCGCTCCTCGACGCTTTCCCATGGCTGGTCGCCGACCACGAGATAGCCGCCGACGTAGAGCAGGATGTCGTCCAATCCGGCCTCGCGGCAAAGATCGCGAAAGCCGCGGCAGTCGAGTTCGCCCTGGCCGTAGAGCGAGGAGACCAGGATGGCGTCGGCATCGGTCTCGAGCGCAGCGTCGATGAATTCCGACGATGGCGTCAACGCGCCGAGCGTGACCACGGTGAAGCCGGCATCCTCGAGCGCGCGGCTGAGGATCCGGTTGCCGACGATGTGGGTGTCGGAGCCGATGACGCCCGTAACAAGCGTGCCCTTGGTCTGGTCCGCGTCGCTCATGTCAATGGTATTCCTTGGTTTCCAGGGTCGCCGATCGGATGGCGTCAATGTCAGGCCGGACTTCACCGGCCGCGTCGAACACCAGCCGGCCGCGATCGAGCCGCATGGGCACGTCGAACAGGCGCTGGCGCGGCTTGAGGAAACCGTTCATCTCGCCGGCGTTGTCGATCTCACGCGCCGCCACGCGCGCCTCCATCCAGCAGCCGATGTCGCCGGCAACGCCGTTGCCGAGCACCGGACGCATGCCAGCGGCGCGGATGTGGCGGAGCCCTTCGACCAGCGCGTCGAGCCCGCCGGCCTTCATCAGTTTCAGTTTGATGATGTCGGCGCATTGGAGGTCGCGGGCGCGGTCGACGTCGTCGAGGCCGTAGATCGATTCGTCCAGCATCACCGGCACGCCGCGCGGCTTCGCGGTCTTCGCCACTGCCACTGCCGCATGCCAGTCGCCGGCGGCACAGGGCTGCTCGACCAGTTCGATGTCGGTCGGGTCGATGCCGGCGACGAAGGCGACGCCGTCGGCCTCGTCGTAGCCCTGGTTGCCGTCGACGCGTAGCGCGGCGCGGCCGGCGACCTTGTCCTGGATGAAGGCGAGGCGCTCCATGTCGGGCCGGCGATCGAAACCGACCTTGATCTTGAGCGTGCCATAACCGTCGGCGAGCCGCTTTTCGATCTCGTCGGCGATGGCGCCGCGTTCGCTGGCGTTGACGATGGCGAGCAGCGGCGCCGGCTCGGCAGCGCCGGTCAACAATTCGTGGCCCGTCGCCATTTCGATGGCGGTGACGAAGGCGGTGGTCGTGAACGGCGCGTCGTGGTGATGTGTCATGGCCGCGTCGAGGGCCGCGTGAGCACCCTCGCCGATCAGGGTG
The DNA here is from genome assembly GCA_038110665.1 of Rhodospirillaceae bacterium. Taxonomy (GTDB): domain Bacteria; phylum Pseudomonadota; class Alphaproteobacteria; order Rhodospirillales; family Casp-alpha2; genus TMED8. The sequence goes on from JAYNJY010000013.1 coordinate 16,368, forward strand.
GCGGCGATGGCGTCGGCCCGCACCCAGGCGCTTTCCATGGTTTCATCGGTATAGCCTGTCAGCACCGTCGCCTCGCCCCAGCCGGACCGGCCGTCCGACAGAAGCGCCTCGACGAGCAGCGTGTCGAACGCCTCGACGGCGCCGAAGGCGAGCTTATAGGGCGATGTCAGCGGAATCCGCGTGCGGCGGAGAACCAGGCGTTCGACGGCAGCATCAGTGCTCACACTTTTTCCTCCGGTTGCAGGGCGCGCCCGACCTCGATTGCCGCCGCCTGGAAACGCGGCAGCAGCCGGAGCGCGCCATCGATGTCGAGCCGCGCCAGGGGCGCGTGCACGGAGAGCCCCGCCACGACCTTGGCCGAGTCCGCGCCGCCGAGCCGCACCGGCAAGGCGAGGCCGATCAGGCCGTCGGTGTTTTCGGCGCGGTTGAGCGCATAGCCCTGGCGGCGGATATCTCGAAACTCCGTTTCCAGCGCGTCTGCATCTGTCAGGGTGGCGCCGGTCAAGGCCGGCCTTTGTACGGACGCCATCAACTGGCGCCGCGCGCGCGCCGGCAGATGCGCCCAGAGCAGCTTGCCGATGGCGCTCGCATGCAACGGCACGCGGCTGCCCTGCCCAAGCTGCACGCGGATCGGCCAATCGCATTCGACGCGCTCGACGTAGAGCACCGCATCGCGATCGATGACGCCGAAATTACAGGTCTCGCGAATCTCGCCAACCAGCGCCGTCATGATCGCGCGCAGCGGACCGCCGGCCCAACTGCCCGCCTGCATCCGGCAGAGCAGGGACGTTACCCGCATTCCCGGCACCAGCGCGGTGCCGGGAACCTCCGTGCGCAACAGGCCCGCGGCGATCAGGTTGTTGACGAGGCGATGCAACGTCGGCTTGGGTATCGCCGTGCGCTCGGCGAGTTCGGCGATGCAGAGCGGCATGCCGGCGTCGATCACTGTTTCGAGCACGTGCATGGCCCGGGCGAGCGGCGCGCTGCCCGGCGCCCGGACCATCGCGGCCATTTCGATATCCGTCGCGGTCATGACGGAAAATTAATTTCGAGATAACATATTGTCAATTTTCAATATTATTTATCCGTTTTTCGATAATTTTGCTCAAAATAGCTCGATGACATCATTGCTGCCCTGTCGCGCCGTCCCCTGGCCCGGTTTATGTTGACCCCATGAGCAAGGCATTCACCAAGGAAACCGACGTCGAGGAGCCGGAACTGGACGAGGCCGAAAGCCTGCCCGCCGGCTTCCGCAACCTGATCACGCCGGCCGGCCTCGCCCGGTTGCACTCCGAGTTGACGGCGTTACGCAGCATCGAGCGGCCCAAGGTCGTCGAGACCGTCGCCTGGGCGGCCGGCAACGGCGACCGCTCGGAGAACGGCGACTACATCTACGGCAAGAAGCGGCTGCGCGAGATCGACCGTCGCATCCGTTTCCTGACCAAGCGGCTCGAAATCGCCGAGGTCGTCGACCAGACCCAACAGCGGAACCGCGAGCAGGTGTTCTTCGGCGCCACCGTCACCTTCGTCAATCACCGCGACGAGGAGAAGACGGTGCGCATCGTCGGCGTCGACGAGGCTCGTCTCGATGCCGGCGAGATCAGCTGGATATCGCCGATCGCCCGCGCGCTGATGAAGGCTTGGGAGGGCGACGTCGTCAAGGTGGCGACGCCGGGCGGCATCGAGGAGGTCGAGGTGGTGTCGATCGCCTACGTCGAGGACTAGCCGCGCACCCGCGCCACCGCCTTCAACCAGCCCTGGAACAATCGTTCGCGTTCGGGCGCCGGCATTTCCGGCGTGAAGCGCCGCTCGCACGACCACAGCGCCGCGACCTCGTCGAGGCCGGAATAGAGCCCGGCGCCGATGCCGGCGAGAAAGGCGGCGCCTTGCGCGGTCGATTCGGTCATTGCCGGACGCTCGACCGTCGTCGCCAGCATGTCGGCGAGGAACTGCATCAACCAGTCGTTGCCGACCATGCCGCCGTCGACGCGCACGGTCTCGGCGCTGACCCCGTCGGCGGCCTTGGCGTCGAACAACTCGCGCGTCTGGTAACAGACCGATTCGAGGGCCGCGCGGACGATGTGCCCGGCGCTGCTGTCGCGGGTCAGGCCGAGGATGGCGCCACGCGCGTCGGCGTCCCAATGCGGCGCGCCAAGGCCAGTGAAAGCCGGCACCAGATAGACACCGCCGGCGCCGTCCTTGCCGTCGAGCGCACGCGCCATGGCCTCGCTCTCGGGCGATTGCTTGATCAGACCGAGGCCGTCGCGCAACCACTGCACGGCGGCGCCGGCGACGAAGATCGAACCTTCGAGCGCGTAGGTGGTCTTGCCGCCGAGCCGGTAGGCGACGGTGGTAAGCAGCTTGTTCGACGAACGAACCGCCTGGTCGCCGGTATTGAGCACGGTGAAGCAGCCGGTGCCGTAGGTGCTCTTGACCATGCCGGGCCGGATACAGCTCTGGCCGACGAGCGCGGCCTGCTGGTCGCCGCCGATGCCGGTGATCGGGATCGGCCGGCCGAATAGCGCCTTGTCGGTCGCGCCGAACGTGTCGGCGCTGTCCTTGACCTCGGGCAGCAGGGCCTCCGGGACGCGATGGATTTCCAGCAACGTCGGGGCCCAGGCCTGGGCGTGGATGTCGAAGAGTTGCGTGCGCGCGGCGTTGGTCGCGTCGGTGGCATGGACGCGTCCGCCGGTGAGCCGCCACAGCAGGAAACAATCGATGGTGCCGAAGGCTAGCCTGCCGGCCTCGGCGTCGGTGCGCGCGCCGGCGACGTTGTCCAGCAGCCAGGCGATCTTGGTCGCCGAGAAATACGGATCGACGACGAGGCCGGTCTTGGCGGTGATTTCGTCCTCCAAACCGGCAGCACGAAGTTCGCGGCAGACTCCGGCCGTGCGTCGGTCCTGCCAGACGATGGCGTTGTGGATCGGCCGGCCGGTGGCACGGTCCCACACCACCACGGTCTCGCGCTGGTTGGTGATGCCGATGGCGGCGATGGCGGCGGCGCCGATGCCGGCGCGCAACAAGGCCTCGTCGCAGACGGCGCGCGTCGATTGCCAGATTTCCTCGGCATCGTGCTCGACCCAACCGTCGCCCGGATAGATCTGAAGCAACTCGCGCCGAGCTTCGGCCAATGCGTGGCCGGCGCGGTCGAATACCATAGCGCGGGTCGACGTGGTGCCCTGGTCGATGGCGAGGATATGGCCGGGCCCGCTCAAGGCATGCGGTCCGGGAAGTCGGAAATCACCGATTCGACGCCCCAGCCGAAAAGCCGCTCCGCCATGTTGCCGTCGTTGACCGTGTAGCAGCGCACGGCCAGCCCCGCCGCCTGGATATCGGCGACCTGATGGCGCTTCAGGCGCTTGGCATCGCAGTGCATGGCCTTGAGGCCGAGGCGCCCGGCAATCGCCGCCCAATCGGTGGGCAGGTTGTTAACGATCAACGCACGTTCCATCGCAGGCGCCACGGCGGCGTAGGCAGCGAGCGCGTCGACGCTGAAGCTCGAGACCACCGGCGCCGGCAACGCCGCCGGCCAGAGCGCCGGAAACACCTCCGCGACGGCGCGGCCGGTTTCCTCCTCGCGCCCGGGACAGGGCTTGATCTCGAGATTGAGCCCCATGGAGAGATCGGCGAGCAGTTCCACCAGGTCGGCCAGCGTCGGGATCGGCTCGCCCTCGAATTCGGTCGAAAACCACGCACCGGCATCGCAACCGGCCAGTTCCGCCGCGGCCATCCTGGCGACCGCGCCCTTGCAGCCGGTGGTGCGTTGCAGGGTTGCGTCATGCATCAGGATCGGGACGCCGTCCCAGGTGAGCTTGACGTCGACCTCGACCCAAGTGGCGCCGAAGCCATGGGCGGCACGCACGCCGGCCAACGTATTCTCCGGCGCATGGCCGGCGGCGCCGCGATGGCCGATGATCCTGGGCGGGCGGCTCGTCGCGGCCGTCATCGCCCGCCGCCAGGGTCAGAAAAGCTGTTGCACGGGATTTGAGAAAGCATCACCTTGATCGAGCCGAATTGTTGGGGCGGGAAACAGAACATGTCCGAAGACGACCTCACACGCATGGCCCTGGAATACCACCGGCTGCCGACGCCGGGCAAGCTGTCCATCGCGCCGACCAAGCCGCTCGCCAACCAACGCGACCTGGCGCTGGCCTATTCGCCGGGCGTCGCCGCGGCCTGCAACGCCATTGCCGCCGACCCGGCCGAAGCCGCCAGCCTGACCGCGCGCCAGAACCTGGTCGCCGTGGTGACCAACGGCACCGCCGTGCTCGGGCTCGGCGCCATCGGGCCGCTCGCCGCCAAGCCGGTGATGGAAGGCAAGGCGGTGCTGTTCAAGAAATTCGCCGCCATCGACGTCTTCGACATCGAACTCGCCGAGACCGACCCGGACAAGATCGTCGACATCGTCTGTGCGCTGGAACCGACTTTCGGCGCCATCAACCTGGAAGACATCAAGGCGCCCGAGTGCTTCGTGATCGAGCAGAAATGCCGCGAGCGCATGAAGATACCGGTGTTCCACGACGACCAGCACGGCACCGCCATCGTCACTGCCGCCGCGTTCCTGAACGGTCTCCGGGTGGTCGGCAAGAAGCTCGCCGACATCAAGCTGGTTTCGACCGGCGGCGGCGCGGCCGGCATCGCATGCCTCAACCTGCTGATGACCATGGGCGTGCAGCGCGAGAACATCTGGCTGGTCGACCATGTCGGCGTCATCTACGAGGGCCGCACCGAGGAGATGAACCCACACAAGGCCGCTTTCGCCCAAAAGACCAACGCGCGCAAGCTGGCCGACGTGATCGAGGGCGCCGACGCCTTCCTTGGCCTTTCCGCCGGCGGCATCCTGACCGGCGAGATGGTCGCCAAGATGGCGGCGAAACCGCTGATCCTGGCACTAGCCAATCCGGTGCCGGAAATCACCCCCGACGAGGCGCGCGCCGCTCATCCGGACGCGGTCATCGCGACCGGGCGTTCGGACTACCCTAACCAAGTCAACAATGTGCTCTGCTTCCCGTTCATCTTCCGTGGCGCCCTGGACGTCGGCGCCACGACCATCAACGAGGAAATGAAGCTCGCCGCCGTCAAGGCGATCGCCGATCTCGCCATGGCCGAAAGCTCGGAAGTGGTGGCCAACGCCTACAAGGGAGAGGACCTCAAGTTCGGCCCCGACTACCTGATCCCGAAGCCGTTCGACCTGCGCCTGATCGTCGAAGTCGCGCGCGCGGTCGCCAAGGCCGCCATGGATAGCGGCGTCGCCACCAAGCCGATCGAGGACTTCGGCGCCTACCGCGAGAAGCTCGGCCGTTTCGTTTTCCGGTCCGGCATGCTGATGAAGCCGGTGTTCGAACGCGCGCGCCGCGATGCGCGCCGGGTCGTCTATGCGGAGGGCGAGGACGAACGCGTGCTGCGCGCGGTCCAGGTCGTCGTCGACGAGGGCATCGCCAAGCCGATCCTGGTCGGCCGTCCCGACGTGGTCCAGAAGCGCCTCGAAAAACTGGGGCTGCGGCTCAAGGAAGGCCGCGACTACGAGATCACCAACCCGGAGAGCGATCCGCGCTACGACGAGTACTGGCGCGGCTACCACCGCCTGATGGAGCGCCACGGCGTATCGCCCGATTTGGCGCGCACGGTGATCCGCACCAACACCACGGTGATCGCCGCCATGATGCTGCACCGGTGCGAAGCCGACGCCATGCTGTGCGGCACGTTCAGCCATTACTCCTGGCATCTGAAGCACGTCATCGACGTCATCGGCAAGGCGCCCGGCGTCTCGGACGTCTCCGCGCTCAACGGCCTGATCGTCAACAAGGGCACGTACTTCATTTGCGACACGCAGGTCACCTTCGATCCGAGCGCCGAGGAGATCGTCGAGATGACGCTGCTCGGCGCCGAGG
>JAYNJY010000013.1:22268-24449 GCA_038110665.1 Rhodospirillaceae bacterium
CCGAGGCGATCCGGCGCTTCGGCACCGAGCCGAAGGTGGCACTGATCTCGCACGCCAACTTCGGCAACGCCGACACGCCGACGGCGCTGAAGATGCGCCACGCGGTCGAGTTGTTGCGCCAGCGCGCCCCAGATTTGGAAGTGGATGGAGAGATGCACCCGGATGCGGCGCTGGATGCCAATTACCGCGGTTACATCTTTCCGAACTCGCGGCTCACGGGCTCGGCGAATTTTCTGGTGTTCCCGACGCTCGACGCCGCCAACGGCGCCTACAATCTGTTGAAATCGGCCGGCGACGGCCTCGGCGTCGGTCCGTTGCTGTTGGGCGCGGCCAAGCCGGCCCACATCCTGACCCCCTCGGTCTCTGCCCGCGGCCTCGTCAACATGACCGCGCTCGCCGTCGTCGACGCCCAGGCCCGCGAGGAGCAGGGCAGCTTCTTCTAGGCAGTTTGTTCCGTGCCCGGCTCAGGCCGGCAACAGATCGTCCAGGTCCAGCAACTGCGCGTCGGCCAGCGACAAATCGTCGCCGAGCGCCTCGAGCCGGCGGAACGCTTGGTCGCTCTCACCGAAAAAGCCAGCCGAAACCATGAAGTCCCAGTCTTCCCGCCCGACCGCCCCCTTGCCGTAGGCGGCGAAATCATCGCGCATCTTCATTGGTCATCTCCTTTTCGAAACAGCGCAACGAAAGTTTTGTAAGATTTTGTAAGCAAATCACGTGCCAATATTTGATCGAATGTTTGCATAGTGGAATACGTAAATTTTCGGGATCATTGCGCCAGCCGCGCGAAATCTAGGGGTTACAGCCGACACTTTTACTAAATTTTGTGACAAATTTACTCTGGCCGCTGAGTCGGGCATCGTTTAGACTGCGGGCTCGGTAAGATTTGGCAACGCGTGTAAATTGAAAATCGGCTAGCACATTGGTTCTGCTTGCGGTTTTCTGTTTTCACGTATGCAGAAACTAACGTGACGGCCGAAAGAGGGTGGACGGTAGGGTGAAGGCGGCGCTCGCTTGATGTTAGTGCGCAGTATTTTCGCGTATCTTGTTACGGTGACTTTGTCGGCATGGGTGGCGTGCGGCGCTATTTCCGCGCGTGCCGAACCGCTAAACAACGCGCTCGCGACGCTCATTCAAACACACAAGCGCATGCTCGCGGCCAACGCCGACATGCATGCCGCCGAGCAACAGATCGAGGTCACCGCCGGCGCCTGGTACCCAAACCTTTCCATCAAAGCCAATATCGGCAACGAGCGCCAGAACAAGCCGCGGGATTCAGTCGATACCAACATGGTGCCGCGCAACGTCGACACCACGATCAAGCAGAAGCTCTGGGATTTTGGCTCCGCGAATTCGGCGGTCCGTTCTTCGCGCCTGGCCCTCGATCAGACGCGCCAGACGCGCGACGGGACCAAGCAAACCCTGTTGCTCGACGGCATTTCGGCATACCTGAACGTGGTGCGCGCATCCAAGCTCGTCAACTTTGCCGCCAGCTCGGTCGTCAACATCAAGCGCCAGGCCGAGTTGGAAGATGCCCGCGTGCAACGCGGATCGGGCCTCTCTACGGACGTGCTCCAGGCCAAGACACAGCTTGCCGGTGCCGAAGCACGCTTGATTCAGGCCCGCGGTACGCTCAAGACGGTGATCAACCGCTACCGCGCGGTGTTCGGTACACCGCCTACCGATATCGAAAAGATGAATGACCCCCGTCTGCCGCTCGAACTCCTGCCCATGGATTTGGACGGCGCCATCGACGTTGCCGTCAAACAGAACCCGCAACTCAAGGCCGCCCGCACCGGCGCCGCTGTCGCCCGCGAGGCAGTGGTCAAGACGCGCATTGACCAGTTCATGCCATCTTTCGATGTGAGCGCCGAGCATAACCTCAAGGAAGACTATTCGGGAACAGTCGGCTCGCAGCAGGAAACTCGGGTCAAGCTCGAGGCCAGCTACGATTTCAATCTGGGTTTCACCGCCATCAATTCGCTGAAGGCGTCGCAGCAAAGCCACATCGCCTCGGTCAACCGCTTCGGCGACACCCGCGATCTGGTCGAAGAACAGGCGCGCAACGCCTGGGACAACCTGCAGACCGCCCAGGCCAACGCCAGTTATCTTCACAACCAAGCCGACATCGCCGCCGAGTTCCTGGAACTGGCGCGCCGCGAACGGCAGTTGGGCAATCGCTCC
>JAYNJY010000014.1:0-24334 GCA_038110665.1 Rhodospirillaceae bacterium
GCGCCCTTGTAGCCGTGGCGCATGACGCCGTCGATCCATTTCGGGTTGACGACGCGGGCGCGCACCACGCGCGCAACCTCGTCGGCGAGCGTGCGCGCGCGCGGGCTCTCGGGCCGGGCGTGGTCCATGTGATAGTTGGCCGGTTGGGCGCCGGAGAGATGGCGCACGGCGGCGGTCATGCCGCCCTCGAACTGGTAGTAGTCGTCGGAATCGAGTAGATCGTGCTCACGGTTGTCCTGGTTGTGGATGACCGCCTCGATGCGCTTGAGGCGATTTTCGAAGGTCGCATGCGCGGCCTTGCCCTCCGAGCCCGCGCCATAGGCGTAGCCGCCCCAGGCGACGTAGGCGCGCGCCAGGTCCGCGTCGGTCTCCCAGCCCTTCTCGTCGATCAGCGCCTGCAGGCCGGCGCCGTAGGCACCGGGCATGGAGCCGAACACGCGGTAGCCGGCGAGGGCGGCGGCGGCATCGGCCGCCATGCCGTCGGCAATCAGCTTGGCACGCTCGGCGCGGTTGCGTTCGGCCGCCGGGTTGATGTCGTCGGCCTCGTCGAGCGCGGCGACGGCACGGGCCGCCGAATCGAACAAATCGATCAAGCCCGGAAAGGCGTCGCGGAAAAAGCCCGAGACCCGAAGCGTCACGTCGATGCGCGGCCGCCCGAGTACGCTCGCGGGCAATACCTCGAAACCGGTGACGCGGCGGCTGGCCGTGTCCCAGGTCGGCTTCACCCCCATCAGCGCGAGGCCCTGTGCGATGTCGTCGCCGCCGGTCCGCATGTTCGACGTGCCCCAGGCGCTCAAGGCGACCGCGCGCGGCCATTCACCATGGTCCTGGACGTGGCGCTCCAACATCAGCGCCGCCGACTTCCAGCCCAGTTGCCAGGCCGCCGGCGTCGGCACCGTGCGGGTGTCGACGGAATAGAAGTTGCGGCCCGTCGGCAGTACGTCCGGCCGGCCGCGCGTCGGCGCGCCCGAGGTGCCGGGCTCGAGGAAGCGACCGGAGAGCGCCGTCAGCGCGCCCTTGATCTCTGCGGCGCCCGATCCAGTGACAGCGGGCCTGAGCCGCGCCTCGATCTCAGCGAGCACGGTGTTCGTCGCCGACCACGCCGGATCGGCGGCGATGTCGCCCGAGACCAGCGCGGCGGCCAGCAACTCGATGCGTTCGACCGTATCGCCGGCGGTGCGCCAGGGCTGCTCGTCCAGCTTTGCGAGGGCGTCCGGCCTGGAACCCTGCCAGGGCGCCGCCATGTCGCATTCGAGCGGATCGATATCCAACCCGAGATCGGCGGCGATGGCGCGCTGCAATGAGGCGTCGCCGGCCTGGCCGGCGCCCCTCGGCACGCGGGCGAGCGCGACCAGGAGATCGGTCAACTGCCGCCCCTCCGGGGCGAGGCCGAAGACGTGCAGGCCGTCCCTGATCTGCATTTCCTTCAGTTCGCAGAGGTAATTGTCGAGCTTGCCGAGCGCGACGCCGTCGTCATCGGCGTCGGCGATGCCGCAATCGGCGTCGAGGCCGGTGGCGCGGCAGAGATCGAGGATATCGCACGACAGCACTTTCAAGCGACGAGGGTCGACGCCCGATGCCTCGTAGTATTCGTCGACCAATTGCTCCAGGTCCTTCAGCGGCCCGTAGCTCTCGGCCCGGGTCAGCGGCGGCGTCAGGTGATCGACGATGACGGCGCTGGCGCGGCGCTTGGCCTGGGTGCCCTCGCCCGGATCGTTGACGATGAATGGGTAGACATGCGGCAGGGGGCCGAGCGCCGCCTCGGGGAAGCATTCTTGCGATAGCGCCAAGGCCTTCCCCGGCAACCATTCCAGGTTGCCATGCTTGCCGAAATGGACGACGGCCTGGGCGCGGAACTGGTGGCGCAGCCAGGCGTAAAAGGCGAGGTAGTTGTGCGCCGGCACCAGGTCGGGGTCGTGGTAGCTCGACTTGGGATCGATGTTGTAGCCGCGCGCCGGCTGCAAGCCGACGCTGACGTTGCCGAGCCGGAACGCCGGAATCGCGAAATGGCCGCAATCGACCTCGCCCGGACGGTAGAACGGATCGCTCTCCGCCGCGCCCCAGCGCTCGTGGACCCGATCGACGACGGCGGCCGGCAGCTCCGCCAGGAAAATCTGGTAGTCGGCCAGGGACAGCGTCTCGGTCACCCGGCGGCGGCCGAGCGCGCGGAAGTCGTTGGTCGGGCCGGCAAGGATGCGCGCCGCGAGCGCGTCGCCGTCCTCGGGGATGTCGCCGACGGCGTAGCCGGCGGCGGCCATGGCGCGCAATAGCTCGACCGCGCCGGCCGGCGTATCGAGACCGACGCCGTTGCCGATGCGGCCGTCGCGGTTGGGATAGTTGGCGAGAACCAAGGCGACGCGGCGCTCGGTTTCCGGCGTGCGGCGCAAATCCGCCCAGGCGGCCGCCAAACGGCAGACGAACTCGACGCGGTCGGCGACCGGCTCGTAGCGCACGATATCGGTCTCGGTCAGCGGATCGCGCCGCGACAATCCCTTGAACGAGACCGCGCGCGTCAGCACCTTGCCGTCGACCTCGGGCAGCGCCACGTTCATGGCGATGTCGCGGGCGGCAAGCCCGCGCGTGCCGTCCGCCCAGAGCGCCTTGTTGGAACCCGAGAACACCACCTGCAGCACCGGCGGCGCGCCGGCGCTGTCCAGGGGCCCGGTGGCGCGCGCCGCACCCAGCGCGGAGAACGCGAAGCCGGTGGCGTTGAGGATAACGTCGGGGGGCGCGTCTTCGAACAATGTCTCCAGCGTCGCCGCGGCGACGTTGTCCTTGAGGCTGGCGACGAACACCGGCAATGCGTTCAACCCGGCCTCGGCGAGGCCCTCGATCAGCGCCTCGACGGCCCAGAGATTGCCCGCCTGCACCAGCGCCCGGTAGAACACCAGCGCCGCCACCGGCCGGCCCTCGACCCAGTTCGATTTGACCCGGGCGAGATCGGTGTTGGCGGCGCCCGGCCAGTGCAGCCCGGCGCGGACCAGCGGTTTAGGCTCAAGCCACTCGACCGCGTCATGGCCGGCGAGGCTCGCCGCGTAGCCCAGGAAATGCCGCGCGTTCTCCGCGCCGCCATGAACGCAGTACTGCCAAAGCCGGTGGCCGGCCTCGGCCGGCAGCGTCGAAAGCTCGGCCAGTTCGGCGTCGGGCTGGTCGTCGCCCGGCAGGAACGCCACATGCGCGCCCGCATCGCGGCAGGCGCGCGCGATCTCGTCGACGCCGTAGGGCCAATAGCCGCGCCCGCCCAAGAGCCTGACCACCACCAGCCTGGCCTTGGCGACGACCGTCTCGACGTAGAGATCGACCGACATGTTGTGGCCGAGCTGCATCAGGTTGGCGAGGCGGAGCGTGGGAAAATCGGGGCCCAAGCCGGCGCGCGCGTCTGCCAGCATGGCAAGTTCGGTGTCGGCCGCACTGAGCACGACGATGTCGCCGGGGGTCTGGCCGAGATCGACGGCCTCGGTCCCGTCGGCGATAGTGCCGGGCTGTGCGGCGAGAAGGTGCATCAACCCTCCGGTGCGAGCACGCGGACGATGCCGTCGCGGTCGAGGCCGGTCTCGCCGATGACGACGAGTTCGGTGCGCCGGGTTTCGCCGGCCTGCCACGGCCGGTCGTAGTAACGTTCCATCCGGGGGCCGACGGCCTGGACGACGTGGCGCATGTCCTTGCCGGCGACGTCGATGAAGCCCTTGACGCGGAGGATGTCGTGGGCGAGCACCGCTTCCTTGATGCGCGCCTCCAGCTCGGCCGGGTCGGCGACGGAACCGAAGCTGACGACGAAGCTCTCGAAGTCGTCGTGGTCGTGGTCGTCCTCCTCGTCGTGGTACGAGCGGCGGTTCTCGATCACATCCTCGACGGCGGCGCCGATGCCGAGCAGCACGGCCGGGTCGATAGCGCCCTTGGTCGTGGTCACGAACTTGACGGCGGGCTGGGTGTCCTCGGCGACGCGCTTGCGCACGCCCTCGATCCCGGCGGCGTCGAGCATGTCGGCCTTGTTCAAGAGCACCAGGTCGGCGGACAGCAACTGGTCCTCGAACACCTCTTCGAGCGGGTTGTCGTGGTCGAGCATGTCGTCGGCCTCGCGCAGTTCCTGCACGGCGTCCGGATCGTCGGCGAAGCGTCCGGCGGCGACGGCCGGCGCGTCGACCACGGCGATGACGCCGTCAACGGTGACGCGCGAACGGATTTCCGGCCAGTTGAAGGCGCGCACCAGCGGCTTCGGCAGCGCCAGGCCCGAGGTCTCGATGACGATGTGCTCGGGCGGCAGCTCGCGCTCCAGCAGCGTTTCCATGGTCGGCAGGAAGTCGTCGGCGACGGTGCAGCAGATGCAGCCGTTGGCGAGTTCGAGCACGTTGTCGTCGTCGCAGCCCGCGATGCCGCAGCCGGTGACCAGTTCGCGGTCGATGCCGAGATCGCCGAACTCGTTGATGATCAGCGCGATGCGCTTGCCGTTCGCGTTCTCGAGCAGATGGCGGATCACGGTCGTCTTGCCGGCGCCGAGGAAGCCGGTGATGACGGTGGCGGGAATCTTCATGCTGTTTCGTCCTTCATGATCAGTGGTAGGCCGGCGGCGACGAAGACGACGCGGGTCGCGGCCTGGGCGGCGAGCTGGTTGACCTGGCCCTGCAAATCCACGAACAGGCGCGAGAGCTGGTTCTCGGGGATGACGCCGAGGCCGATCTCGTTGGAGACCATGACCACCGGGCCGGGGGATTGATTTAGCGCCTCGAACAGACGGGTCACTTCCTTGCCGCCGTCGCGACCGGCGGAAACGAAATTCATCGCCCACAACGTCAGGCAGTCGACCAGGAGCGGCCGGCCGGCCTTGCCCTCGCGGGCGATGATGTCGACGATCTCGAGCGGTTCCTCGACGGTCGACCAGCCCTCGCCCCGGCGCGCGCGATGTTCGGCGATGCGCTTTTCCATCTCCACATCGCCGGCGGTGGCCGTGGCGAGGTAGACCTTCTCTGGACAGGCCGCCAGCAGGTTTTCGGCGTAGCGGCTCTTGCCGGAGCGCGCGCCGCCGAACACGAGCGTAACGCGGGCCAAGCGCGGCACTGCTGCAGTCATCGGACGTGGCCTCCCGGCAGCGGGCTCGCCGGCGGATGGTTGACCGCGACCAAGCGCCAGGCGGCGCCGCGGCCACGCAGCAGGCCGCCGTCGACGTGGTCGATGCGGGAAAGCGACAGCGTGTCTATGACCACCGCCATGCCGCCCTCGGGCGAGAGGCCCAAGGCATGCGCGAGCGCGGCACGGATCGAGCCTGCGTGGCAAACGCAGACGATGTCACGCCCGGCATGGGCGCGGTTATAGCGTTCAAGAACGGCGGCGGTGCGCGTCACCATGTCGGCGAAGCTCTCGCCACCGGGCGGCGCCGAACGCGCCGGGCTTTCCCAGAAGGCGCGGTAGGCGTCGGGTTCCTTGGCTTCCATCTCGGCCCAGCTCAGGCCCTGCCACTGGCCGAAATCCTGCTCGCGGATTTCCGGTTCGATCTCGGGTTCGGGGGCATTGAGGCCGGCGGCTTTGATGGCGCGCGCGGTTTCCTTGGCACGGCCGAGGTGGCTGGTCAGCCACACCGCATCGGCCGGCAGCTTTGCGGCCAGGGCCTCGAAAGCAGCCCGGTCGGACGTGTCGCAGGCGACATCGGACGAGCCGTAGAGCCGGCCCTGCATGTTGGGCACCGGCGCATGGCGCACCAGCCACCAACGGGTCACGCAGGCGTCGTCGCTCACGGCATTAGTCCCCCGACCGCGATCAGCACAAACGCCTCGGCGAGCTGTTGTACGGCGCCGAGGACATCGCCCGTATAGCCACCGAAACGGGCGCTGGCAACCCGGGCCAGAACGGCGGCGGCGAGGAGCGCGGCGGCGAGCGCGGCGAGGCCCGCCCCAAAGCCTAGCAGCGCCACCGCGGCGACGGCACCCAAGCCCAAAGCCTGCAAGGCGGTCAGGTTGTCGGGCCGGCCGGCACCGTGGCCGAGACCGTCGGCGCGTGCCGGCCGGAGCCAGGCCATGCATGGCACCATGACCGCACGCGATAGGGCGGCGGCGGCGGCCATGGCGGCCCAGGCGGTGCCGGGCCCTGAAAATCCGGAGAGCGCCGCGGCCTTGACGGCGACGGCGAAGACCAAAGCCAGCACGCCGAAGCTGCCGATGCGGGAATCGCGCATGATCGCGAGGCGGCGTTCGCGGCTGGAACCGCCCATGGCGTCGGCGACGTCGGCGAGGCCGTCCTCATGCAGCGCGCCGGTGAGCCAGGCCATCACGGCGAGCCCGATCAACGAAGACGCCAGCGGCCCGAGCGCGGTCGCCGCCGCGAGCCAGAGCGCCAAGCCGCCCACGGCGCCGATGCCGAGCCCGATCAGCGGGAAGGCGCGCGCCGCCGCCGCCAAATCGCCGAGGCCGGCACCGGCGGCATGATGGAACGGCAGGCGCGTGAGAAAGCCCCCGGCGACGACGATGTCGCCGGGCCAGCCCGAGAACAGGCGGCGCGCCATGGCAGGCGGCTCTAGCGAAGCGTCTCTCATGTCCGGGCCATGCCTCGTTGAGGGCCAACCGTTATAAGGGTTCCGGCCGGGCAAGGAAAACAAAAGGGCGGCGCCGCGCGCGCTTGACCGCCCGGCCGTTCGATGCGAAGCGTCGGGGCATGACCGACAAGCCGGACATCGAAACCGTCGAGGATATCCGCCGCCTGCTCGCGGCGCTGCCGGGGCTGGACGTCGCCGCCCGGGACGCCGCCCGGGCGCGCGAGCCGCAGCTGACCAAGCCGCCGGGCGCGCTCGGCCGGCTCGAGGAAATCGCCGAATGGCTCGCCGGCTGGCAGGGCCGCCACCCGCCCCAGGTCGAGCAAGTGCGCGTGCGCGTCTTCGCCGCCAACCACGGCGTCGTCGAAAAGGGCGTTTCCGCCTACCCGGCCGCCGTCACCGCCCAGATGGTCGCCAACTTCGAGGCCGGCGGCGCCGCCGTCAACCAACTGGCCGCCGTCGCCGATGCCAAGCTTGGCGTCGTCGCCCTCGAGCTCGACAACCCGACCGCCGATTTCACCCAAGGCCCGGCCATGAGCGAGGCCGAGTTCGCCGCCGCCTTCCGCGCCGGTATGGAAAGCCTGCTGGCGGAGGAACCGACTGACCTCGTCTGCGTCGGCGAGATGGGCATCGGCAACACCACCGCAGCAGCAGCCGTCTGCCTCGGGCTCTACGGCGGTGCCGCGCACGATTGGACCGGGCCCGGCACCGGCGTCGCAGGCGCCGCGCTCGATTTGAAGATCGGCGTCGTCGGGGAGGCCGTGCGCTTCCATGCGCGGGGTTCCGCCGGCGACGGCCTCGAGGTGCTCAGGCGACTGGGCGGCCGTGAACTCGCCGCCATGGCCGGCGCGATTTCAGCCGCTAGGCTCGCGCGCGTGCCGGTGCTGCTCGACGGTTTCGTCGCCGGCGCCGCGGCGGCGGCGCTCGAGGTCGCGCAACCCGGCGCCCTCGACCATTGCCTGGCCGCGCATGTCTCGGCCGAGCCCGGTCACCGCCGGCTGCTCGAACAGCTCGGCAAGGCGCCGCTCCTCGATCTCGGCATGCGCCTCGGCGAGGCCTCGGGCGCGGCGCTGGCGATTTCGATCGTGCGCGCGGCGGCGGCCTGCCACGCCGGCATGGCGACCTTCGCGGAAGCCGGCGTCAGCGACAAGGACAAATAGGCGACGAAGGCCCACCACACCGTCATGCCCGGGCTCGACCCGGGCATCTACGTAAAACGGGGCCCGCGGAAAGACGTGGATGGCCGGATCAAGTCCGGCCATGACGAATTTCCCGATTGTCGGACGTCAGTTCCGTTCGATGCGGCGCTTGAGGGGCAGCAGTTCGCGACGGCGGTTGTCCTCGGCGATCAGGTTCTCGACGTAGCGGCCCTGGAACTGGGTGATGCCGACCGACTTGCCGAAGTCGATAGCCTCACGGTTGTCGCAGCGGATCAGCACGATGCGGCCCTCGCCGTCCTCCTTGACCATGGCAGCGATCATGGCATGGACCTCGTCGCCGCCGTCGACCAGGTCGGGCGACCAGATCAGCTTGGTCATGCCGATGTCGAGGCGCTTCCTCTTGATCAGGCGCAGCGAACCCAGCGCCATGCCGTCGAGGCAGACACGGTAGCCGCGGTCCTGCACGTATTTCCGCGCGAACAGATAGGATGACAGGTTCGAGAAGATGTCCTCCTTCTGCAATTCGATGACCATCTGGCCGCGGCGCGACGCTGGCGAGCTACGGCGTCGCGGAGGCCGCCGACACCTTCCACGCGATCTGGCACCTGGACGAGATCAGGCGCGATTTCGTCGCCGCCCTGCCGGCCGAGCACCACGCGTTCTACCGCGCGCTCGCGCTCAATCACGTCGAGGGCGACTACATCTTCGTGCACGCGGGACTCCGGCCCAGCGTCCGGCTGGCGGCACAGTCGGCCGAGGACCAGATGTGGACTCGCGACGACTTCCTGCGCTCGGAGGCCGACTTCGGCAGCATCGTCGTGCACGGCCACTCGGCGCGACCCGATCCGGTCGAGCGCGCCAACCGCTTCGGCATCGACACCCTGGCCTACCGCTCCGGCCGCTTGACCGCGCTGGTGCTGGAAGGCACCGCGCGGCGTTACATGGATACCGCCGACGGCGCCGGCCGCGGCTGGTATTGAGCGCCGCTGCGCGGGTGGTATTGATTGAACCCAGGCGGTGCCGGTGATAGGTTCGCGGCGCCATAAACACGAGCGGATTCAAGACCATGCATCTGCGCAAACGCATCCTCGTCACTGGCGGCGCCGGCTTTATCGGCTCGCATCTCTGTGCCCGGCTCGTCGCCGACGGCCACGATGTGCTCTGCCTCGACAATTTCTTCACCGGCTCCAAGGACAACATCCTCGGGCTGCTCGACAACCCGCATTTCGAGCTGATGCGCCACGACGTCACCTTCCCGCTCTACGTCGAGGTCGACGAGATCTACAACCTGGCCTGCCCGGCGTCGCCGGTGCACTACCAGCACGATCCGGTGCAGACGACCAAGACCAGCGTGCACGGCGCCATCAACATGCTGGGTCTCGCCAAGCGGACCAAGGCCAAGATCCTGCAGGCGTCGACCAGCGAGGTCTACGGCGACCCCGAGGTGCATCCGCAGCCCGAGACCTACAAGGGCAACGTCAATCCGATCGGGCCGAGGTCGTGCTACGACGAGGGCAAGCGCTGCGCCGAGACGCTGTTCTTCGACTACCGCCGCCAGCACGGGCTGTGCATCAAGGTGGCGCGCATCTTCAACACCTACGGGCCGAACATGCATCCCAACGACGGCCGCGTGGTCTCCAATTTCATCGTCCAGGCGCTCAGGGGGCAGGACATCACCATCTATGGCGAGGGCACGCAGACGCGCTCGTTCTGCTACGTCGACGATCTCGTCGAGGGGCTGATCCGGCTGATGGAATCGGGCGACGACGTCACCGGGCCGATCAACCTCGGCAATCCGGGCGAGTTCACGATCCGGCAGTTGGCCGAACTGGTGCTGGAGAAGACCGGGGTCGACGCCAAGATGGTCAAGAAACCGCTGCCAGCCGACGACCCGATGCAGCGCTGCCCCGACATTTCCCTCGCCAAGGAAAAGCTCGGCTGGGCGCCGAAGACGGCGCTCGCCGACGGCCTCGAGAAGACCATCGCCTACTTCAAGGGCGTGGTGTAGCGGCGCCTCAGGCGGCGAAGTCGCCGGCCAGCGCGTCGCGCACGGCTTCGGGCAGGATCACCGCATGCGCGTACTGGGGATGCTCGATACCGAGCATCACGCGCACGGACTTGTCCCGGAACCTGGCGATCTGGTCGGGCGTGAACGGGAAATGCAGGAACTGGACGCTCGACGCCTTGCCGTCCGCCGTCGTGCGGTCCACGTCGGCCTCGGCGACGCCGCGCACGACCTCGCCGCCCAAGTCGAAGAACACCGTCTCTTCGACACCGCCGAGCCCGGCCAGGAAGCGGGCGCGCTGTTCCGGGTTCTCGATCTCGAACATCAGCGTCGCGACCAGCTCGTCGCCCTTCGGAATCAACGGGTTGTAGGCGCGCAGCTCGTCGGCGATCTGCTCCTCGCCGCCCTTCTCGATGAACAGCATCTCGTGCACCTGGTGCCACATGGTGGCGAAGTTCTCGAAGTAGAAGGTGGCGTGCGGGCCGCAGTGCAGCCGGCGGTTCTTCTTGACCTCGGTCATCGCCGCGCGGCGCTCCTTGCGCTCGGCGGCATAGGCGGCGAGATCCATGATATCGTCGCGGGTCAGTTCGGTCTTGATCATGGCGTCCACTTCCAAGGGTTCAAAGGCCGTAGGCTTTGGCCAGCAGTTGGATCGGATGCTGGGCGGCGGAGACTTCCGGCGCTTTTCCTTCGTTCAGTTGCTCCATGCCCTGCAGGATGTGTTCGCGCGCCAGCGGGCATTCGGAAACGATAAGCTTGGTGCCGGCGTCGAGCGCCTTGGCGGCCTGGCGGGCGACCGGCTTGCCGACCTTGATGGCGGTGTCGAAGTTCGCCTTCATCACGCCCCACGAGCCGCCGTGGCCGGAGCAGCGCTCGATCACGGTGACCTTGGTGTCGGGAACGGCGCGCAACATCTCCGCGCCCTTCTGGCCCATGTTCTGGGCGCGCGAATGGCACGAGATGTGGATGGTGACGTCGCCGAGCGGCGCCAGCCCCTCGGCCAGGCCTTCCTTCTTGGCGATGTCGGCGACGTATTCGCTGACGTCGAAGGTCGCCTCGGCGAGCCGCTTGACGTTGGCGTCGTCGGGCACGATCAGCGGCCACTCGAACTTGAGCATCAGCGCGCAGGAAGGCACCGGCGCGACGATGTCGTAGCCCTTGTCGATCCACGGCACCAGTTCGGCGGCGGCCTTCCTGGCGTTCTCGGCGACGCGCGCGAGATCACCATGCTCGAGCTGCGGCATGCCGCAGCAGGTCGGGTAGACGACCTCGGTCTCGACGCCGTTCTTGGCCAGCACGGCGCGCGCCGCGAGGCCGATCGAGGCATTGTTGTATTCGGCGAAGCAGGTGGCGTAGATCGCCGCCTTGCGGCCGTGCGCCGGGGCGGCGGTGTTGAGC
This sequence comes from Rhodospirillaceae bacterium, assembly GCA_038110665.1. Classification (GTDB taxonomy): domain Bacteria; phylum Pseudomonadota; class Alphaproteobacteria; order Rhodospirillales; family Casp-alpha2; genus TMED8. The sequence continues at coordinate 11,084 of JAYNJY010000014.1, forward strand.
GCCGGCGGGTTGGCGGCGGCGGCCTTGGTGAAGCGCGTGCCCTCGAACTTCGGCAGCGCCGCGTCGCGATGCACGCCGAGCACGGCCTCCATCACCGGCCGAGTCAGCGCGTTGTCGCGTTTCGAGGCCCAGTTGGCGAGGCCGGAGAAATTACAGCCCATGGCGCCGTTCTTGTCGGTCTCGGTGAGGCGGCGCTCGACGCCCGAGATCTCGCCCCTCTTCAACTGCACGGCGCGGTAGCGCACCATCAGGTGCGGGAAATCGAGATTGAACTCATGCGGCGGAACGTAGGGGCATTTGGTCAGGAAGCACATGTCGCAGAGCGTGCAGGCATCGACCACCGGTTTGAAATCGGCGCTGGCCACGGTGTCGAGCTCGCCCGAGGAGGACTCGTCGACCAGATCGAATAGCTTCGGGAAACTGTCGCAGAGGTTGAAGCAGCGGCGGCAGCCGTGACAGATGTCGAACACCCGGCGCACTTCCTCGTCGAGCTTGGCCTCGTCGTAGAAGTCGGGGTTGTGCCAATCGATGGGATGACGCGTGGGGGCGTCGAGACTTCCTTCGCGCATGTGGACTCTCCTGGCGCCGGCGCGACGCGCCGCCGGCTGCTGGTAGGTCAAGGGGGAGCGCCTGGCCCCCCCTCGCTTCCGTTACATTTCGGATCCCCGGGGGGGATGCGGGCGTCAGCCCATCGTGTCGAGGGCCTTCTGGAAACGGCCGGCGTGCGACTTCTCGGCCTTCGCCAGGGTCTCGAACCAGTCGGCGATCTCGTCGAAGCCTTCGTCGCGCGCGGTCTTGGCCATGCCCGGGTACATGTCGGTGTACTCGTGCGTCTCGCCGGCGATGGAGGCCTTCAGGTTGTCGCCGGTCGGGCCGATGGCCAGGCCGGTGGCCGGGTCACCGCACTCTTCCAGGAACTCGAGGTGGCCGTGAGCGTGGCCGGTCTCGCCTTCGGCGGTCGAGCGGAACACCGCGGCGACATCGTTGAAGCCCTCGATGTCGGCCTTCTGCGCGAAGTAGAGGTAGCGGCGGTTGGCCTGCGACTCACCGGCGAAGGCGTCCTTCAGGTTCTGTTCGGTCTTGCTGCCCTTCAAGCTCATGTTCTGTACTCCCTTGGCTCGTTGGTGATTGAGGTTGGCAATAAAAGAATGGCGGCTGGTTTGAATCCGTAACATTTTACGGATTTTTTATGCAGTATATTCCGGGGCTTGTCAAGTTTTTTCGAATAATTCTAAAAAATTTCACAATTCCGATCGGTTACCCCGAGATGCGCAACACGACATCGACACGGCGAACCGTCTCGCCGTCCGGCGCGGCCGGCAGCTTGGAGACCACGATCTGGTCGCCGGAGATGTCGGCGAGGCGGCCGGAGTCCTCGTAGAAGAAGTGGTGGTGGTCGGAGATGTTGGTGTCGAAGTAGCAGCGGTGCGAATCGACGACGATCTCGCGCAACAGGCCGGCATCGGTGAACTGGTGGAGCGTGTTGTAGACCGTCGCCAGCGACACCCGGATGGAATTGTCGAGCGCTTCCGCGTGCAGCATTTCCGCGGTGACGTGCCGGTCGTCGCAATCGAACAGCAGCTTGGCGAGCGCGATGCGCTGGCGCGTCGGGCGCAGCCCGGCGGCACGCAGCCGTTCGATGGCGTGGGCATAGGGCCTTTGATCCATGGTCCTGTCCTGTTACCGTGGCTGGCGCCGGCGGCGCCGAGCGTGTGCTCCGAGAGTCCCGGGGCGTGGTTTGCCGCCCCCAAACCCATAAATTATTTGTGGAAAATAAGCGGCGGTTTCCCCGCTGTCAACGCCATTTTTTAGAATTATTTAAAATAATACTTCGGCGTTCACTCGGCGCCGTCGCTGAGGCCCTTGGGCATGCCGACGACGTTGTAGCCGCTGTCGACGTGGTGGACCTCGCCGGTGACGCTGCGCGAGAGATCGGAGAGCAGATAGAGCGCCGCGCCGCCGATGTCCTCCTGGCAGAGCGTGCGCTCAAGCGGCGCCGATTCCTGGCTGCGCTTGAGAATCCCTCGCGCGCCGCCGATGGCGCTGCCGGCCAGCGTGCGCATGGGCCCGGCCGAGATGGCGTTGACGCGAATGTTCTGCGGACCCAGGTCAACGGCGAGATATCGCACGCTCGCTTCGAGCGCCGCCTTGGCGACGCCCATAACGTTGTAGTTAGGCATCACCTTCTCGGCGCCGAAGAAGCTCAGCGTGATCAGGCTGCCGCCGTTCGGCATCAGCGCCTGCGCACGTCGGGCGAGCGCCGTGAACGAATAGCAAGACACATTGAGCGTGCGCTGGAAGTTCTCACGGCTGGTGTCGACGTAGCGGCCCTTGAGTTCCTCCTTGTCGGAGTAGGCGATGGCGTGGACCACGAAATCGATCGCCGGCCAGCGGCTGGAGAGCTGTTCGAACGCGGCGCCGATGGAGCCGGTGTCCTCGACGTCGCACGGCAGCACGATATCGGAGGCGACGCTCTCGGCGAGCGGCTTGACGCGACGCTCGAGCGCTTCGCCCTGGTAGGTGAAGGCGAGCTCGGCGCCGTGCTGGGCGAGCGCGCGGGCGATGCCCCAGGCGATCGAATTGCGGTTGGCGACGCCCATCACAAGGCCACGCTTACCGGCCATCAGCGCGCCGGGGCCGGGCGAATCCCACTCGTCGGGCTCGGCCGATTGCGCCGCGGCCGCGCCGTTCGAGGCAACCGCTTGCTTGGGCAGTTCGTTCATGACTCGTAGCGCTTGAACGCCAGCGTCGCGTTGGTGCCGCCAAAGCCGAAACTGTTCGACAGCACGCAGTTGAGGCCCGCGTTGTCGATGCGCTCGGTAACAATATTAGCGTCGCCGGCGTTATGATCGAGTTCTTCGACGTTGGCCGAGGCCGCGACGAAGTCGTTGTCGAGCATGATCAGCGAGTAGATCGCCTCGTGCGCGCCGGTCGCGCCCTGGGAATGCCCGGTCAGGGATTTGGTCGAGGAAATCTTCGGGCGATGCGCGCCGAACACGTCCTGGATCGCCTTGATCTCGATCATGTCGCCGACCGGCGTCGAGGTGCCGTGCGCGTTGATGTAATCGACGGCGGTGTTGCCGAGGCCTTCGGTCGCCATGCGCATGCAGCGCTTGCCGCCCTCGCCGGACGGCGCGACCATATCGACGCCATCGGAGGTGGCGCCGTAGCCGACCACCTCGGCGTAGATCTTCGCGCCGCGCGCCTTAGCGCGTTCGAGCTCCTCAAGCACTACCACGCCGGCGCCGCCGGCGATGACGAAGCCGTCGCGGCCGGCGTCGAACGGCCGGGACGCGCGCTCGGGCGTGTCGTTGTACTTGGACGACAGCGCGCCCATGGCGTCGAACAGCACGGTCAGGGTCCAGTCGACCTCCTCGCCGCCGCCAGCGAAGACGACGTCCTGCTTGCCCCACTGGATCAACTCGGTGCCGTTGCCGATGCAATGCGCGCTGGTGGCGCAGGCCGACGAAATCGAGTAGCTCAGACCGCGCATGTGGAAGGCGGTCGAGAGGTTGGCGGAATTGGTCGAGCACATCGACTTCGGCACCGCGTAGGGGCCGATGCGTTTGGCGCCCTTCTCGCGCGCCGTGTCGGCGGCGCCGACCAGGGCCGAGGTCGAGGGTCCGCCAGAACCCATCACCAGGCCAGTGCGTTCGCTAGTGACTTCCAAATCTTCGAGGCCCGCGTCGGCGATCGCCTCGCGCATGGCGACGTAGTTGTAGGCGGCGCCGTCGCCCATGAAGCGCCGGAGCTTCCGGTCGATCAAGTCGTCCATGTTGATCTGCGGAATGCCGTGCACGTGGGAGCGGAAGCCCCGTTCGGCATATTCCTCGCAAAACACGATTCCGGACCTGCCGGCGCGCAGGCTATCGGTCACTTCCGCAACGTTGTTGCCGATCGGTGACACGATCCCCATGCCGGTAACTGCAACCCGTCTCATGAACGCCTCTTCCAATCCTTATGGTCGGTCTTTTGTTCTGTCTTCACTCGCCGTTGCCGAACAGCGTCACCTTGAGCCCCTCGGCCTCGTAGGCGACGGCGCCATCGACCTCCATGACGCCGTCGGCGATGCCCAACGTGATCTGGCGGTTCATGACGCGCTTGATGTCGACCCTGTATGTTACCAGTTTTGCGTCCGGTTGCACCTGTCCCGTGAACTTGACGCCGCCGACGCCGAGCGCGCGGCCTCGGCCGGGCGCGCCGGTCCAGCCGAGATAGAAACCGACCAGTTGCCACAGCGCGTCGAGCCCGAGGCAGCCCGGCATCACCGGGTCGCCCTGGAAATGGCAGCCGAAGAACCAGAGGCCCGGGTTGATGTCGAATTCGGCGACGGCATGGCCCTTGTCGAAGGCGCCGCCGGTTTCGGCGATGAAGGTGATCCGGTCGAACATCAGCATGGGCGGCAGCGGCAATTGCGCTTTGCCCGGCCCGAACAACTCGCCGCGCCCGCAGGCCAGCAGGTCTTCCCGGGTATAGCTCGATTTCCTTTGCGTCACTCGAACGGCCTTCCCAATGCACGGCCCCCGCTCCCGCGGCTGGGCCCCGTCCCCGGCTTTTTATAACCCAGCGCAACGGCGGATAACATAGTCCTCTTGAAAAAATCGGCGGCGCCCCGAAGAGCGCCGCCGACCGTGGTTTTCGCGTGATTGTGGTGTTTCCGTCAGGCGCTCTCGCGCTTGCCCTTGGGCTTCACCTGGTCGGAGATGTCGGCGCCGCTTTCCTGGTCGACGACACGCATGGAGAGCTTCACCTTGCCGCGATCGTCGATGCCGATCAGCTTGACCTTGACCTGGTCGCCCTCGTTGACCACGTCGGTCACCTGGCCGACGCGCTCGGGCTTGAGTTCCGAGATGTGCACGAGGCCGTCACGGTTGCCCATGAAGTTCACGAAGGCGCCGAAATCGACCACCTTCACGACCTTGCCGGAGTAGATGCGGCCGACCTCGGGTTCCTCGGTCAGGCTCTGGATCCACTCGATGGCGGCGCGCATGGCGCTCTCGTCGACGGCGGCGACCTTGACGGTGCCGTCGTCCTCGATGTCGATCTTGGCGCCCGTGGTCTCGCAGATCTCGCGGATCATCTTGCCGCCGGGGCCGATGACGTCGCGGATCTTGTCCTTGTTGATGGTGATGGTCTCGATGCGCGGCGCGTGTGCGCTGACACCCTCGCGGGACTTGGTGAGGCCCTTGGCCATTTCGCCCAGGATGTGCAGGCGGCCGTCACGGGCCTGGCCGAGCGCGACCTTCATGATCTCCTCGGTGATCGAGGTGATCTTGATGTCCATCTGCAGCGACGTGATGCCGTCGGCGGTGCCGGCGACCTTGAAGTCCATGTCGCCGAGGTGGTCCTCGTCGCCGAGGATGTCGGAGAGCACGGCGTAGCCGTCATCTTCCTTGATCAGGCCCATGGCGATGCCGGCGACCGGCTTCTTCAACGGCACGCCCGCGTCCATCAGCGCCAGCGAGGAGCCGCAGACGGTGGCCATGCTCGAAGACCCGTTCGATTCGGTGATCTCCGAGACCACGCGCACCGTGTAGGGGAAGTCGAGCTTGGCCGGCATCAGCGGATGCACCGCACGCCAAGCGAGCTTGCCGTGGCCGATCTCGCGCCGGCCGGTGAACCCGACGCGGCCCGCTTCGCCGACCGAATAGGGCGGGAAGTTGTAGTGCAGCATGAAGTGCTGGCGGTAGTCCTCGGCGAGGCCGTCGATGATCTGCTCGTCCTGACCGGTGCCGAGCGTGGCGGTGACCAGCGCCTGGGTTTCGCCGCGGGTGAACAGCGCCGAGCCGTGGGTGCGCGGCAGCACGCCGACCTCGACCGCGATCGGCCGGACGTCGGAGGTGGTGCGGCCGTCGATGCGCTTCTTGGTATCGATGATGCCGCGGCGCACGATGTCCTGCTCGACGGTCTTGAAGATGTCGCCGAGTTTGGCTTCGACCAGCGCCGCGTCGAAAGCGGCGTCGCCGCCGACGGCTTCGGCCACGCTGGCCTTGACCGCGCCGATCTTCTCCTGGCGGGCCTGCTTGACGGTCTCGGTGTAGGCGTCGCGGAGCCCGGCTTCGGCCAGTTCCTTGACCTTGCTGGAAAGCGCGTCATAGCCTTCCGGCGCCGGCGCCAGCTCGATCGGGTCCTTGGCGCAGGCCTTGGCTAGGTCGATGATCGCGTCGATCACCGGCTGGAACGCCTTGTGGCCGAAGGTGACGGCGCCGAGCATGATCTCCTCGGAAAGCTCGGAAGCTTCCGACTCGACCATCAGCACGCCCTCGCGGGTGCCGGCCACGACCAGATCGAGCGTGGTGTTCGGCATTTCGTCGAGCTGCGGGTTGAGCACGTAGTTGCCGTCGATGTAGCCGACCCGGCAACCGCCGATCGGACCCAGGAACGGCAGGCCCGAGATAGTCAGCGCGGCCGACGCGCCGACCATGGCCGGAATGTCGGGGTCGTTTTCCTGGTCGTGCGACAGCACGGTGCAGATGACCTGGGTCTCGTTCTTGAAGCCCTTGACGAAGAGCGGCCGGATCGGCCGGTCGATCAGGCGGGAGACGAGGGTTTCCTTCTCGCTAGGGCGCGCTTCGCGCTTGAAGAAGCCGCCCGGGATCTTGCCGGCGGCGTAGGCGCGTTCCTGGTAGTGGACGCTGAGCGGGAAAAAGTCGATGCCCGGCTTGGCCGACTTCTCGCCGACTACGGTGCAAAGAACGGTGGTTTCGCCGTAGGTCGCGATCACCGCGCCATCGGCCTGGCGGGCGACCTTGCCCGCTTCGAGGACGAGCGTGCGCCCGCCCCATTCGATTTCTTTTCGGTATTCCTGAAACATTCTACTACTTCCTCTCGTTCGTACGTGGCCGACCCCGATGTCAGGAATCGGGGCGACAGCCGTCAGGCGGAACACGGCCTCCGTGTTCCGCAGGAAGCGCCGAACCCTTCGGTCGCTCCCGAGCCGGCATGAACGGCTTGCGGCATGCCGATACGCAAATTAGCGGCGCAGACCCAAGCGCTTGATCAGATCTTCGTAGCGGTTGGCGTCCTTGCGCTTGACGTAGTCAAGCAGGCGGCGGCGCTGGCCGACCATCATCAAAAGGCCGCGACGCGAATGGAAATCCTTGCTGTGGGTCTTGAGATGTTCGGTGAGGTTGGCGATCCGTTCGGAGAGGATCGCGACCTGCACTTCCGGCGAACCGGTATCGCCTTCCTTGGTCTTGTATTCGTCCACAAGCTCTTGCTTGCGTTCTGCGGTAATCGACATCGTGTGGTCTCCTGATTTCAGAGGTTGATGACACGCACCGGGCGAATTTCGCCGCCGGCGATCTTGGCCAACGCCACCAGTCTGCCCTCGGCCATGGCGACGACGGTGTCGCCCTGAACGATGTCCTTGAAGGGGGACCGACTGGCCACGGGCAGGACGGGTATGCCTTGTCCGCGACGAAGCCTGTTGGCCTCCTGGGCCGTCAGGGCCAGTGCCGGGATGTCGTCCAGCACGGTCTCGATCGGCAGCAGGATGCTCGAAGCGAGCGCAATATGCCCGAGCGATTCCAATTTATCCAGCGAAATCGCGTTTTTTTCTGAAAATCCCGCAACTTGCGTGCGGCGCAGCCTGGCGACGTGGCCAAGGGTGCCGAGCGCCAGCGCGAGATCGCGCGCCAGTGCGCGCACGTAGACGCCCTTGCCCGACGTCATCTCGAACTCGGCGGTGTCCGCGTCGGGACAATCGAGCAGGCGGAGCCCGTCGACCCGCACCCGGCGCGGCTGCAATGCCACGGCTTCGTCGTTACGCGCCAGTTCGTAGGCGCGCCGGCCGTTGACTTTGATCGCCGAATAGGCCGGCGGCACCTGCTCGATGTCGCTGACGAAGCCGGCGAGCGCCGCCTCGATATCGGCCCGCGCCGGCCGCCCGGCGGCGGTTCCGGTGACCTCACCCTCGGCGTCGTCGGTGGCGGTGGCGGCGCCCCAGCACACGGTGAAGCGGTAGGTCTTGGTGCCGTCCATGGCGTAGGTGACCGTCTTGGTCGCCTCGCCGAGCGCGACCGGCAGCACGCCGGTCGCCATCGGGTCGAGCGTGCCGCCGTGGCCGACCTTGGCCGCGTTGGTCGCGCGGCGCACCCGGGTAACGACGTCGTTGGAAGTGATGCCGGCCGGCTTGTCGATGTTGAGCCAGCCGTGGATCGGCTCGCCCTTGCGCCTACGCGACATCGTCCGCCTCGTCGAGGTCGCGCGCCACCTCGGGACGGTGCAGCAGGTCGTCGATGCTGGCCGCGTTGTCAAAGGCGGTGTCGGCGGCGAAGGCGATGTTCGGCGCGTAGCGCAGCCGCACGCGTTCCGCCAGCAGCCGGCGCAGGAACGGCTGGGCGCGCTTGAGCCCGGCCAGGGCTTCCGTCATGTCGGTGGAACGGCCGCCGAGCGCGACGACGTAGGCGGTGGCGTTCTTCAAATCGGGGCTGACGCGGACCTCGGTCACGGTCAGCGGCTGGGCGGCGACGGCCGGATCGTGCACCTCGCCGCGCTCGAGCGCCCAGGCGAGCGCATGGCGCAACTCCTCGCCGACCTGCAACTGGCGCTGGCTCGGCGCGCCGGTGCCCTTGGAGCGGCCCTTGGCGGTGTTCCTGTTCATATGCGGCTCCTGGTCGCGCGCTGCGACGCGGGCGTCAAAGGGCGCGCGCCACCTTCTCCACGTCGAAGCACTCGATGACGTCGCCGACCTGGATATCGTGGTAGTTGGCGAAGGCCATGCCGCACTCGGTACCGGACACGACGTCGCGCACGTCGTCCTTGAAGCGCTTGAGCTGGCTCAACTCGCCCTGGTGGATGACCACGTCGTCGCGGATCAGGCGCACCGCGGCGCCGCGCTTGACCTGGCCTTCGGTGACCAGGCAGCCGGCGACCTTGCCGACCTTGGAGACGGTGAACACCTCCTTGACCTCGGCATAGCCAAGGAAGGTCTCGCGCACTTCCGGCGCGAGCATGCCCGACAGCATCTGCTTCATGTCGTCGGTCAGGTTGTAGATGATCGAGTAGTAGCGGATGTCGACGCCGTCGCGCTTCGCCATCTCGCGCGCCTGCGGGTTGGCGCGGACGTTGAAGGCGATGATCGGCGCGCCCGACGCGCGCGCCAGGGTGACGTCCGATTCGTTGATGCCGCCGACGGCCGCGTGCAGCACCTGGACGCGGACCTCGTCGGTACCGATCGCGGCGAGCGCGCTGGCGATCGCCTCGACCGAGCCGTGGACGTCGCCCTTAAGCACGACGGGCAGCGCCTGCGCCTCGCCCTCCTTGATCTTCTCGAACATCTGCTCGAGCGTGCCGCGACCGGCGACGGCGACGTTGGCGTCGCGCTTGCGCCGCGCGCGGAATTCGCAGATTTCGCGGGCGCGCGCCTCGCTCTCGACGACGACGACCTCGTCGCCGGCGTCCGGCGTGCCGTTGAGGCCGAGCACCTCGACCGGCATCGACGGGCCGGCCGCGTTCATCTGTTCGCCGTGAGCGTCGACCATGGCGCGGACCCGGCCCCACTCCGAACCGGCGACGAAGATGTCGCCGACCTTGAGCGTGCCGCGCTGGACCAGCACGGTCGAGACCGAGCCGCGGCCTTGCTCCATCTTCGATTCGACCACGATGCCCTCGCCCGGACGCTCCGGGTTTGCGCGGAGATCGAGCAGTTCCGCCTGCAGCAGGATCGCTTCCTCGAGCCTGTCGAGGCCGGTGCGCTTGAGCGCCGAGACCTCGACCGAGAGCACGTCGCCGCCCATTTCCTCGACCTGGAGGTCGTGCTGCAGCAGTTCCGTGCGCACGCGGTCGGCCTTGGCGTCGGGTTTGTCCATCTTGTTGATGGCGACGATGATCGGCACCTCGGCGGCCTTGGCGTGGTGGATGGCCTCGACGGTCTGCGGCATGATGCCGTCGTCGGCGGCGACGCAGAGCACGACGATGTCGGTGACCTGGGCGCCACGCGCGCGCATCTCGGTGAACGCCGCGTGGCCGGGGGTGTCGATGAAGGTGATCTTGTCGCCCGAGCGGAGCGACACCTGGTAGGCGCCGATATGCTGGGTGATGCCGCCGGCCTCGCCCGCGGCGACGTCGGTCTCGCGGAGCGCGTCCAGGAGCGAGGTCTTGCCGTGGTCGACGTGGCCCATGACGGTGACCACCGGGGCGCGCGGTTCGAGCGCGCCCTCTTCGTCCTCGCCGCCGCCGAGCCCGACTTCGACGTCGGCCTCGGAAACGCGCTTCAGCCGATGGCCGAACTCGGTGATCACCAGCTCGGCGGTGTCGGCGTCGATCGCCTGGGTCGCGGTAACCATGACGCCCATGCTCATCAGCGCCTTGATCACGTCGGCGGCGCGCTCAGCCATGCGGTTGGCGAGTTCCTGCACGGTAATGCTTTCCGGCACCACGACCTCGCGGATCACGCGCTGCCCCTCCGAGCGGAGCTGCTGGCCCTTCTGGCGTTCGCGCTCGAGCTTGCGGCGGTAGCGCGCCACGCTGGCCTGGCGTTCCTCGCGCTCTTCGAGCGCTTCCGAAATGGTGAGCTTGCCGGAGCGGCGTCGCGGCTCGCCCTTGCTGCGCGTCGACGGGCCCGGACGTTTTTCGCCACGCGGGGTCTTGCGGCCGCGCGCCGATTCTTCCTCGTCGTCCTCGCCGTCGCGCTCGACGCGTGGGCGCCCTTCGCGCCCGCGCGCCGGTTCGGCGTCGGACGGCTGGGCAGCAGCCGGGTCTTCCGGTTGCGCCCGGGCGGGCTCGGCTTGTTCGGTCTCAGCCTGCGCCTCGGCCTCGGCCTCGCGGCGCTTCTCGCGCATGGCCGCTTCCTGCTCGGCCTGGCGGCGACGTTCCTCTTCGAAACGCTCAGCCTCGACGCGGGCGCGGTCACGCGCGGCGCGTTCCTCTTCGGTCAGGTTACGCAGCGCCTGTTCTGAAATCTCCGGTACCGGCGGCGGCGGCGCCTCGATGTGGACCTGCGGGGCGAGCGCGCTTTCCGCCTCGGCGCCTGCGGCGCTGCCCTTGACCTCGGCCATCTTGCCGCCGGAATCGAGCGCAAACGTCCGCTTGGTGCGGCGTTCCACCTGCACCATCTTGGAGCGGCCGTGCGAGAAATTCTGGCGGACCGAGCCACTCTCGACGGTCTTCTTCAGCTCCAGCTTGCCCGGTTTAGACAGGCTCAGCTTGCTCTTCTTGCTTTCGTCCGTCGTTTCACTCATTCGCTTCCGTTCCAATTCCCAGCCGGCCGGGCCGGCGTGATCCCGTGTTCTTTCATCAATGCGCGCTGGCCGCAAGCGGATTGCCGTCCTGGCGTCCGGGCAGCGACGCCTCGCGCAGGCCCTGCAGACGCATCAAATCTCGCCCAAGGCTGTCGCGAATACCGCCCGCCAGCACCAGCACATGCGCCACGCGCTCGCGGCCGAAGGGCATGCCGATCTCGTCGGCGGTGAGCGCCGCGGACCGCTCGAGCCCTTTCGCCATCCGCGCCAAATTTGCGCGGCCGCCTTCGCCGCCGTCCGAGGCCGCAAGCAACAGCCCGCCCGCCGCACCCTTTCCGGCGCCCTTGCCCTCGAGGCGGCGACGCACCTCGTCGTGACCGCCGACGGCGACATGCGCGCGGCGCGCCAGTTCGAGCCAGCGCTGGCAGCGTTTGACCAGCAAGGCCTCGACCCGATCGGCGAGGCCGTCGTCGACCTCGACCGGACGCCGGGCCCGCTTGGCGAACAGGTTCTTACGGCAGGCCGTGTCTATCACATGACGTTCGGCGCTCAACCAGATTCCTCGCCCTGGCAGCTTCTCCTCCAGGTCGGCGACCGGGCGGTGATCGGGGCCGACGACGAAACGGATCATGCCGGCCTTGGGCAGCTTGCGCCCGGTGGCGGCGCAAGTGCGCAGGCTCTCCGGCGCGCCGCCAAGATCGATCTCGCGATCGACCTCGCGGTCGTCCCCGGCGACATCGTCGATACCGGTTACGGCGATCGTCTCAGCCATGGCCGTCACGTTGTCCTGCCTTCTCCGTTCGTGCTCGGACCAAGCCGGCTCACGCCGGCTGGCCGGTCTCCGTTTCCGCCGCGGCGTCGGCTTCCGGTGCCGGGTCGTCGGCGAACCAATGCGCCCGCGCCGCCATGATGATGGCGTTGGCGGCGTCCTCGCCGAGCGGCGGGCTCTTGATCAAGTCCTGCAGCTCGTCGGTGGCGAGGTCGCCCAAGTCGTCGCGGCTCTTGATGCCGTTCTCGCCGAGCGTCACCAGCATGCCCGGCGTCAGGCCCTCGAGCGAAGCGAGGTCGTCCTCGACGCCGAGTTCGACGCGGCGCTGGTTGAACTCCTGGTCACGGCGTTCGAGGTAGTTGCGCGCGCGGGCGCGAAGTTCCTCGGCCACGTCCTCGTCGAAGCCCTCGATGTCGAGCAGGTCCTCGAGCGGCACGAAGGCGACTTCCTCGACCGACGAGAAGCCCTCGGTGACGAGCAGGTGCGCGATCACGTCGTCGACGTCGAGCGCTTCCACGAACATCGCCGAGCGATGCTGGAATTCCTGCTGGCGGCGCTCGGATTCCTCGGCCTCGGTCAGGATGTCGATGTCCCAGCCGGAAAGCTGCGACGCGAGGCGCACATTCTGGCCGCGCCGGCCGATGGCGAGCGAGAGCTGGTCGTCGGGGACGACGACCTCGATCTTGTTCTTCTCTTCGTCGAGCACGACCTTGGCGACCTCGGCAGGCGCCAGGCCGTTGACGATGAAGCTGGCCGGATCGGGCGACCACTGGATGATGTCGATCTTCTCGCCCTGCAGTTCGCCGACCACCGCCTGCACGCGCGAGCCGCGCATGCCGATGCAGGGGCCGACCGGATCGAGGCCGGAGTCGTGCGACTGCACGGCGATCTTGGCGCGCGAACCCGGGTCGCGGGCGACCGCCTTGATCTCGATGATGCCGTCGTAGATTTCCGGCACTTCCTGGGCGAACAGCTTGGCCATGAACTGCGGATGGGTGCGGCTCAAGAAGATCTGCGGCCCGCGGGTCTCCTCGCGCACGTCCATGATGTAGGCGCGCACGCGGTCGCCGTTGTTGAAGTGCTCGCGCGGGATGCACTCGTCGCGGCGCAGCAGCGCCTCGGCGCGGCCGAGATCGACGATGACGTTGCCGTACTCGATGCGCTTGACCAGGCCGTTGACGATCTCGCCGACGCGGTCCTTGTATTCCTCGTACTGGCGCGTGCGCTCGGCCTCGCGCACCTTCTGCACGATGACCTGCTTGGCGGTCTGGGCGGCGATGCGGCCGAAGTCGATCGGCG
>JAYNJY010000015.1:0-14129 GCA_038110665.1 Rhodospirillaceae bacterium
GACTTGGGCAGGCCGACCATGCCGACGCGCCGGGCCTCGAAGTGCACGGCCATGAACACGGCACCGAAATACAGCACCGCCGGGATCAACGCATACTTGGCGACCTCGATATAGGCGATGCCGAGGAACTCGGCCATGACGAAGGCGGCCGCGCCCATGATCGGCGGCATGATCTGGCCGCCGGTCGACGCCACCGCCTCGACCGCGCCGGCGAACGCCGGCCGGTAGCCGATGCGCTTCATCAGCGGGATTGAGAACGTGCCGGTGGTCATGACGTTGGCGACAGCGCTGCCCGATACCGTGCCGAACATGGCGCTGGTGATGCAGGCGACCTTGGCCGGGCCACCGGCGGTGTGGCCGGTCAGCGCCATGGCGAAGTCCATGAACAGCTTGCCGGTGCCGGTGCGTTCGACGAAGGAACCGAACAGGATGAACAGCACCACGTAGGTCGCCGACACGCTGACCGGAATGCCGAGGATGCCGTCGGTGGTGAGATAGAGTTGTTCGAGCAGCGGCCCGAGCTGGGTGCCGTGGACCAGGACGGCATAGGCGACGAAGACCAGCGCGGTGATCGGCAGCACCAGGCCCATCAGGCGGCGCGTAGATTCGAGCAGCAACACGAGCATAAGCGTGCCGAACACCCAGTCGCCGGTGACCAGGTCGTCGACGTAGATCATGCGGTTGTCGATGTAATCCTTGGCCCAGAATTGATAGCCGCAAGCGAACAGCGAAGCGACGACCATGAGGATGTCGGCCAACCCCGGGGTGCCGTCCTTACGTGGAAACGCCGGCGACATCAGGAATGCCATCACCATCGCGAAGGCGATGTGCGTGGTGCGGAAGATCTGCGCATCGGGCGCGCCGAAGAAGGCGACGTAGAGATGGTAGAGCGACATGCCGCAGCCAACCACGGTCAGCGCGATCCAGGCCCAGTTCTTGCCGGTGAACATCGTCAATCTCCGCATGGAGGAAAAGAAGCGGTGCCGCGGCGCCTCCCCTAGGGAAGCGCCGCGGACCTATTCGCGGTCAGGGGCACCAGCGCCTCAGAGCGCGCCCTTCGCCTTGAAGAACGCCTCGGCACCCTTGTGCAGCGGCACGCCGAGGTCGAAGGCCATGGCCTTGGCGTCGACGCCCTTCATCGCCTTGGCGATGGCGGCGAGATCGCCGATGCCGCCGGACATGGCGGTAAGCACGCCCTGGACGATCTTCGGATCGAGGTTGCAACGCGCGATCACGTGCGTGGCGTAACCGACCGTCGGCACGTCGGCGGTTTGCTTCGGGTACGTCCCCGCCTTGATGACGATGCGCTTATAACCGGGGTTGATCTTCTGCATGTTGGCGAGGCCGTCGTCCGGGATCGGCACCATGCTGAAGTCGCGCGACGCGGCCAGGTCCATAATCGCGCTTGCCGGCGCGGTGGTGCCGAGCGTGAACCACGCGACATTGCCGTCCTTCAGCTGATTGACGGAGTCGGTGTAGGAGCCCTGGTTGACCTTGGGCAGATCCTTGTAGGACATGCCATAGGCCTGCAGCAGGTGCGCGGTGATCTGCTCGCCGGTGTTGCCCTTCTTCTGCGTCGTCAGCGCCTTGCCCTTGAGGTCTGCCGGCGACTTGACGCTGGCGTCGGTGGTCACGACTTGGAAGTACTGCGGGTAAAGCGTCGCGACGTTACAGACGTTCGAGTATTTTTTCTCGAACGGCGGCTTCCCGTTGATGGCATCGACGGTCGAGACCGAGTTGGCGAAGCCGAGATCGGCCTTGCCAGCCTCGACGGCCTTCACGTTGGCGATGCCGGCGCCCGGGCCGACCTGTACCTTGGTGCCGGGAATCTGCTTCTCGACCAGATTCTTGAGCGCGCCGCCGAGCGGATACCACGAGCCCCCCTGCGGACCGGTGACGAGCTTGAGATCGGCGGCAGCGGCCGAACCGGCCATGGCGACAAAAACGGCCGAGGCCAACAGCCCCGCCTTACAAGAAACGAACATTAATTTCCTCCCACTGGGTAGCCCGACCGCATATTGGCGGCAGGGATGTTGAGATTAAAACACTAATATATTAGAGTGCGTGTCGCAAGCCGGTTGTCGATGGCTTTGGTGGAGGGAAACTTGGGACTAGATTCGGTTACCCGGGCACGATCGATTTCGGCGGCGACGGAGGTCTATGCGGCGCTCCGCGACCTCATCATTTCGCTCGTGCTGGTGCCGGGAACGGTGCTGTCGCGGACCGAACTGGCGACGCGCTTCGACGTAAGCCAAACCCCGATCCGCGATGCCCTGATGCGGCTCGAAGCCGAGCAGCTTGTCGACGTGTTCCCGCAGTCCTCCACCGTGGTCACGACCATCGACATCGAGATGGCGAAACAGGCGCACTTCCTGCGCCGGTCGCTGGAGGCGGAGATTGTCGGCCTGCTCGCGGAAACCCGCGACGACGACCTGATCGCCGATCTCGAAGCGCTGATCCGGCGCCAGCAGGACGACATCGCCAGCGGCGATCTCGAGGATTTCTCCGCCGCCGACGGCGCCATGCACGCCTGCATGTTCGAGGCGGCCGGCGTCCCCGACCTGCTGGCGCTGGTCAGGAGCCGCTCGGGCCATATCGACCGGCTGCGGCGCCTGCATCTGATGACGCCGGGCCAGGCGCAGCGCATCCTTGGCGATCATCGTCGCATCGTCGACGCCGTCGTCGCCGGCGACCCGGAATTGGCACGGACTGCACTGCGCCAACACCTGTCCGGAACGTTAGCCGAATCCGCCAACATCAAGGCGCAGTTCCCGGCCTATTTCAGCGCCTAGGAATTGGACACGGCGTCACGGCGTTACCGGTGTCGGCGTCGGCATCGGCAAACCACGCCGCTCGAGTACGGCGCGGAGCCGATCCGGATAGTCGGTGATAATGCCGTCGACGCCCATGTCGATCAGCCGGTCCATCCGTTCGGACGCGTTGACCGTCCACACCACCACCTTGATGCCGAGTTCATGCGCCGCTTTGATCGCGCCGGCGGAAACGTCTTTACAATATGGCGACCAGATGCGGCCACCGGCCGCCTTGACCAGCCGGGGCAGGCTGCCGCCGAAGTCGTCGACATCGAGGCCGGCAGTCCAGGGCGACGGCCCGGCCTGGCCGACGCGTACGTTGTCGAGCCATTCCTGTTGCGCCGTCAGGTAGGCGGTCGGCATGCCCGGCGCCCGGCGCTGGACCTCGCGCAACGTGCGCCAGTCGAAGGACTGGATGGTGACGCGGTCGGCCATGCCGTGCACCGCGATGACGCTCAGGAGCGCCGCGGCGAAAATTTCGGGCGCCGGCGCGAGATCGGGTTCCGCCGGCTCGAGCTTGGTTTCGATGTTGAAGCGCACTTCGGCGTCGCCGGCGCGCTCGGCGAGCGCGAAAACCTCGGCCAGCGTCGGCACGTGCTCGCCATCGCTGGCGGCCTGCTCAGGGTGGCGTTCGGCGTAAGGCGTGGCGGGTTTCAGCCGGCCGACGTCATAGATCTTCACGTCCTTAAGCGTAAGCGCGCGAATGGCCGGGCCCCGCCGTTCCAGCTACTTGCCGGCGGCATCGCGGACGAGAGCCGGCTCCAGGTGCGGATTGTGGCTGACCACGACGACGCCGTCCTTGGTCACGACGGTATCGAGTTCGAGCGTGGTGACGCCGATCGCGAGCGCGCGGGCGAAACCGGCGATCGTGTTCTCCGGCGCCAGGCCGCGTGCGCCGCGATGTCCCTGCAGATCGAACTGGGCGGCGGCGGGCGAACCCCAGCCGACGGCCGCCGCAACGGCGGCGGCGAAAACGGGGAAACCACGATTTACCATGTTGCCCACCTGGGTTTGGCTGTCATCGGACCCTCGCGGGCCACGCCCGCCAATACTACCTCTGGCCGTCGGATCCGGCCAACTGTAAGCTCTTCACCAAGCCGTGACTCGCCAGAAAATCGAATTTGACGCAAACTCGCTGGCAAATGGGCGCCCGGACGGTTCATCACGCCGTCAAACGGAAACCCCATACTGAGGTTCTTGATCAACCCTATTGTGGCGGGAGATAGGTCATGCCGCGCATCAACGTCAATGGGAAGGATATGGAGGTCGACGCCGACGGCTCGACCCCGTTGCTTTGGGTTCTCCGCGAACACCTGGATCTGACCGGAACGAAATACGGCTGCGGCGTCGGTGAATGCGGCGCCTGCACCGTGCACGTCAACGGCCAGGCGCAGCGCGCCTGCATGATGCCGCTCGACGCGGTGCCGGCCGGCGCCAAAATCGTCACCATCGAAGGGCTGTCGCCGGACGGCTCGCATCCGGTGCAGAAGGCGTGGCTCGAACTCGACGTGCCGCAATGCGGCTACTGCCAGGCCGGCATGATCATGGCGGCGGCGGCGCTACTGGCGAAGACGCCGAAACCGACCGACCAGCAGATCGATGCGGAGATGACCAACATCTGCCGTTGCGGAACCTACAATCGCGTGCGGGCGGGCATCCACATGGCCGCCGGCAACAAGGCGTGAGGAGGCTGCCATGAAAAACACCTTCGATATCTCGCGCCGTGATTTCGTGGTCGGTGGCGCCGCCGCCGGCCTGACGCTCGGCTTGAAGCTCCCGTTCCGGGGCGACGATGCCTTCGCCGCCGCCGGTTATCCGGACGAGGTCAACGCCTGGGTGGTGGTCAAGCCGGACGAGACCGTCGTCATCCGCGTCGCGCGCTCGGAAATGGGCCAGGGCACGCTGACCGGCCTCGCCCAGCTCGTCACCGAAGAGTTGGAGTGCGACTGGTCCAAGGTGACGACCGAGTATCCGACGCCGGCGACCAACCTGGAACGCGGCCGCGTGTGGGGCAGTTTCTCCACCGGCGGCAGCCGCGGCATCCGCGAATCGCATGACTACGTCCGCGAGGGCGGCGCCGCCGCGCGCGAAATGCTGATCGCCGCCGCCGCCAAGCAGTGGGGCGTGGCCAGCGGTGACTGCAAGGCCGAGAACGGTGTCATCACCCATAAGAGCTCGGGCCGCAAGACGACCTACGGTAAGGTCGCAGCGGCCGCCGCCAAGCTGGAAGTGCCGAAGAAGGTCAAACTCAAGGATCCGAGGGACTGGAAGCTCGCGGGCAAGCCGGTGAAGCGGCTCGATACCGCCGACAAGCTCACCGGCAAGCAGGTCTACGGCGCCGACTTCAAACTGCCCGGCATGCTCAATGCGGCGATCAAGCAGTGCCCGGTGTTCGGCGGCAAGCTCAAGTCCTTCGACGCCGCCAAGGTGATGGCCATGCCGGGCGTCAAGAAGGTGGTCGCGGTCGACGACAACGCCGTCGCCGTCGTCGCCGAGAAATGGTGGCAGGCCAAGACCGCGCTCGACGCATTGCCGATCAAGTGGAACGAAGGGCCGAACGACAAGGTATCGAGCGCTTCCATCGCCGACTTCCTTAAGGAAGGCCTCGGCGCCAAGGAAGCCTTCGTCGGCAACAAGAACGGCGACGCCGAGGCCGCGCTGAAGACGGCGGCCAAGACCTACGAGGCGGTCTATTCGTACCCGTACCAGAACCACGCAACCATGGAGCCCATGAACGCGACCGCGAAATGGACCCAGAACCGCTGCGAGGTATGGTGCCCGACCCAGAACGGCGAGGCCGCCCTGGCGGCCTGTTCGAAGGCCGCCGATCTGCCGCCACAACAATGCGAAGTCTACAAACTGCACCTGGGCGGCGGTTTCGGCCGGCGCGGCGCCTTCCACGACTACGTTCGCCAGGCGGTGCTGATCGCCAAGGAAGTGCCGGGCACGCCGGTGAAACTGCTGTGGACGCGCGAAGAGGACATGACCCACGGCGCCTACCATCCGATCACGCAGTGCAAACTGACCGCAGGCCTCGACGCCAACGGCGACGTCACTTCGTTCAGGGTGCGCATCTCGGGGCAGTCGATCCTCGCCAGCGTGTTGCCGCAGCGGCTCCGGAACGGCATGGACGTCGTCACCTTCCAGTGCTTCCTGCCAAAGGGCGATCATCCCATCGCCTACTCGTTCCCGAACCTGCTGGTCGACCACGCCATGCGCAACCCGCACGTGCCGCCCGGCTTCTGGCGCGGCGTCAACGCCAACCACAACGCCATCTACACCGAATGCTTCATCGACGAACTGGCGCACCTGACCGGCAAGGATCCGCTCGAGTTCCGTCTCAAGCTGATGCAGAAGCACCCGAAAAACGTGGCGGTGTTGAAGGCGGTGGCGGAAAAAGCCGGCTGGGGCAAGCCGGCGCCGAAGGGCGTCTTCCGCGGGCTCGCGCAGTGCTCGGCCTTCGCCAGCCACCTGGCGGCCTGCGCCGAGGTCTCTGTCGACGGCGGCAAGCTCAAGATCCACCGCATCGTCGCCGCCACCGACTGCGGCCATGCGGTCAACCCGCAGCAGATCGAGGCGCAGGTCGAAGGCTCGTTCGTCTACGGCCTTTCGGCGTTGCTCTACGGCGAATGCACGGTCAAGGACGGCCGCATCGCGGAAGAGAACTTCGATACCTACCGGCCCATGCGCATGGCGGAAATGCCGACGGTGGAAACCATCGTCATGCCATCGGGCGGCTTCTGGGGTGGCGTCGGCGAACCGACCATCGCGGTCGCCGCGCCGGCCGTGCTGAACGCCATCTTCGCCGCCACCGGAAAGCGCTTCCGTTCGTTCCCGCTGAAGCACCACGGCCTCAGCTAGGAATGAAGTGGGCGGCCGTCGCGTTCCCGATGACCTGGCTGCTGGCGGCATCGCCGCCGGCTGCTGGGCTTTCGGCAGCCGCCGCGCTGGTTCCCTTCGAGGTCGCGGGTGACGCGGTCGAGCGGCCGCTCGGCGGCCTCAAGGGCAACGCCGAGCGTGGCCGAGGCATCGTCGCCGACAGGCGCGGCGGCAACTGCCTGATCTGTCATGCCGTGCCGTCGATCGCCGAGCCGTTCCAGGGCAGGATCGGGCCGTCGCTGGCCGGCGTCGCCAAGCGCCTGACGGCCGGGCAGATGCGCCTCAGGCTGATCGACCAGAGCCAGCTCAATCCGAAGACGCTGATGCCACCCTACTACCGCACCGAAAACCTCAACGACGTGGCGCCGGAGTATGTCGGCAAGCCGATCCTCGAGGCCCAGGAGATCGAGGACGTGTTGGCGTTTCTCGCCACCTTGCAGGAGCGGAAATGACGACACGGCGCCAAATCCTGGTTGCCTCCGGCGCCATCGGCGCGTTGGCGCTGATGCCCGGCGCCGCCAGCGCCACGCACGAGTTGCGCGACCGGGAGTTGGCCGCGCTCACCGGCGGCGCGCGCATCCGCGACGGCCGCGTCAGGCTGACGATTCCAGGCGTCGCCGAGAACGGACTTTCCGTGTTCACCACGGTCGAGGTCGAAAGCCCGATGACAGACGCCGAGTTCGTGCGAAAAATTCACATCGTTTCCGAAAAGAACCCGATCGCGCGGTTGCTGACCTGGCACTTGGGCCCACGCGCCGGCCTTGCCAAGGTCTCGACCAACATCCGCCTCGCCGCCAGCCAAGAGGTGACGGCGCTGGCCGAGATGAGCGACGGTACATTCTGGCGCGATCGCAAGACCGTGGTGGTGACCGTCGCTGCCTGCATCGACGGAGGCTGACAATCATGGCGCTCACGAGAGGCCGCGTTGCCATGCCCGAGCAGGCCAGGCGCGGCGAAATCATCCAGATCAAGACGCTGATCCGGCATGCCATGGAGACCGGCTACCGCGTCGATTCCGTCGGTAAACGCATCCCCCGCGACATCGTCGCCAGCCTCAAGGTGACCTACGCCGGCACCGAGATCTTCGCCATGGATTTCACCCAGGGCGTAGCGGCAAACCCTTACGTCGCCTTCCACACCCGCGTCGTCGAGACCGGCGAACTGGTGTTCACCTGGACCGACAGCGACGGCGCCGTCGAAACCGTGCGCAAGGCCCTGACGGTCACCGGATGAAGCCGCTTTCCGTCTTCCCTGCCATCTTGCTGCTGCTTCCGGCGCTGGCGTTGGCCGAGCCGTTGCCGTCGGGGTCGAGCTTCATGAGCGACACGCTCAAGGCGCGCCAGGCCGACGACGGCGCCAATCCGGGCATGCTCTGGATCGCCGAGGGGGCTGAGATGTGGCGAATGCCCGACGGCGAGAATTACGACTCGTGCTCGTCGTGCCATGGCGACGCTGCGAAAAGCATGCGCGGTGTCGCGACCCGCTATCCGATGGTCGAGCCCAAGACCGGCCAACTCATCAACCTGGAAGGCCGAGTCAATCTCTGCCGCACCAAAAACCAGAAGGCCCAGCCCTACGTCTATTCGGCGGAAGACATGAAGGCGATCACCGCGTTTGTCGCCTTTCAGTCACGAGGGCTCCCCATAGTCGTTGCCGTCGATGGCGCCGCCAAGCCTTTCTACGAACGCGGCCGCGCGTTCTTCAACCGCCGCCGCGGGCAGCTCAATCTCTCGTGTGCGCAATGCCACGTCGAGAATGCCGGCAAGCCGCTGCGTGGCAACGTCATCTCGCATGGCCTGCCGAACGGCTTTCCAGCCTACCGGTTGGAATGGCAAACTCTGGGATCGTTGCATCTCAGGCTTCGCGCATGCTCGTTCGCAATTCGCGCCGAGCGTGACGAGTTCGGTTCGCAGCCCTTGCTTGAGTTGGAACTCTTTCTTGCCGGCCGCGCCAAGGGCGTCGCCATCGAAACTCCTGCGATCCGCCCCTAGGAGAACACGATATGATCATTTCCAGACGACAATTCATCGCCGGCGGCGCCGCCGTCGCGGCGGCTTCGCGGTTTCCCCGTCCGGCCGTCGCCGCGGCAAAGGCGAAAATCGTGGTGGTCGGCGGCGGGGTCGGCGGCGCTTCGATCGCGGCGAAGCTCTCCAAGATCGGCGGCTTCGACATCACCTTGGTCGAGCCGAACAAGATCTACACCTCTTGCTTCATGTCGAACCACTTCCTCGGCGGACTGGAGCCGCTCGACGTGCTGCGCCACGACTACGCGGCGGTCGGCAAGCGCCCCGGCGTCACCGTCGCGGCCGAGCGCGCAGCCGCCATCGACCGCGCGCGCAGGCGTGTCACCTTGGCCGGCGGCGCCGTGCTCGACTACGACCGGCTGGTGGTCGCGCCCGGCATCTCGCTCGACTACGGCGCCGTGCCGGGCTGGTCGGAGGAGGCCGAGACCCGCATGCCGCACGGCTGGGAAGCCGGCGAACAGACGCTGATCCTGAAACGCCAGCTCGATGCGGTGCCCGACGGCGGCCTGATCGTCGTGATCCCGCCGCCGCCGCCGGCGCGCTGCCCGCCGGCGCCCTACGAGCGCGTCTCGATGATGGCGCATGCGCTCAAGTCGACGGGCCGCGGCCGGGCGCGAATCATCATCGTCGACCCGAAGGAGAAGTTCTCCAAGCAGGCGCTGTTCCAGCAAGCCTGGGAACGCCACTTCCCCGGCATGATCGAGTGGCTGCCGCCGATGATCCACGCCGGCGTCAAGCACGTCGATGCGAAGACCATGACCGTCGAGACCGACTTCGAGACGTACAAGGGCGCGGCAATGGTCAACGTCATCCCGGCACACCGCGCCGGGCGGATCGCCATCGATGCCGGCCTCACCGACGCAAGCGGCTATTGCCCGATCGACGTTTTCACCATGAAATCGCGCCTCGACGGATCGGTCTTCGTCCTCGGCGACGCCGCCCTGACCGGCAAAATGCCGCGCTCGGCGTCGGCCGCCAGCGGCGAGGCCGATATCGCCGCGGCGGTCATCGCCGCGGAACTCCTGGGCCGCGACCGACCGAACGCGACCTACCGGACCAAGTGCTGGAGCCAGGTCGCCGTCGACGACAGCGTGTTCGTCATCGACAAGTATCGGCCGACCGACGCGGGTGTCGAGAAGACCGGGACGGAGATTTCCAGGCTGGAGGACGATGAGATCCGGCGGCGGACCAACGCCGAGGAATCGCGCGCCTGGCACATCGCGCTG
Source organism: Rhodospirillaceae bacterium (assembly GCA_038110665.1). Taxonomy (GTDB): domain Bacteria; phylum Pseudomonadota; class Alphaproteobacteria; order Rhodospirillales; family Casp-alpha2; genus TMED8. The sequence continues at coordinate 9,943 of JAYNJY010000015.1, forward strand.
ACCAACGAGATGTTCGGCTGAGGAGGCGCCGCTTCGCTAGCGTTTGTTCGCGCCGAGGACGCCATGCAGGCACGCGTCGTGCGTCTTGAAGTGATTGACGAACCAGTCGCGCAACTTGGTGCCGAAAGCCTCGCCCTCGCCGGCAAAACTGCCGACTTCGTAAGAATCCATGATGTCGCGGATTTCGTCGAGGAGTTCCTCGTGACTATCCTTATGGCCGGCATACCCCGCGTAGGCGGCATCGCGCATCTCGTGCTCCTCGAGCGCGAAATGGGCGGAGATGCACGCGAATACCTCGCCGAGCGCATCCAGGGTCTCGTTCGTCGGACGCCCCTCGGTCATGGCGACGCCGCACCTGAAGGAAGCGGCGGTCAGCGTCATCGACTTGGAGAACTGGAAGACCATCAAGCGCATCGAGACCCTGGGCACGGGCTTCTTCATGCGCAGCCACGAAAACACGCCCTATGCCTGGGTCGACGTGTTCTTCGGCAAGAACAAGGACGTGCTGCACGTCATCGACAAGCGCACGCTGGAGATCGTCAAGACGGTCCGGCCGGAACCGGGCAAGACTGCGGCGCACGTGGAATTCACCCGCGACGGCCGTTACGCGTTGGTCAGCATCTGGGAGATGGACGGCGCCCTCGTCGTCTACGATGCCAACACCCTGGAAGAGGTCAAGCGCATCCCGATGAAGAAGCCGTCCGGCAAGTACAACGTCTACAATAAGATCAACCTGTCGTCCGGCACCAGTCACTGAGTGGTCGCTTACCCGGTCGCATCACGGCGCGGGCGGATGCCAGCGGTGCGTCCGCGCCAGTTCGGCCGCGATTCCCTGCATCACTTTGCCGACTGCCGCGACCGCCGGACGCACCGGTGCGTCGGCCCGATACACCATTGCCCAATTTCGCTTGAGCGTTGCGTCCTCCAGGCTGCGAATGGAGAGATCGCCGCGCCGCACCTCCTCGTGCACGTAGCTGTAGCACTGCACCGTGAAGCCGAGCCCGGCGAGGACCAACCCCTTGATCGCCGACGTGCTGTCTATGGTTTCGCGGACATCGAGCACGATGCCGTGTTCGCCGGCGAGTCGGTCGATCATGCGTCGGAGCGGGTTCGACGGGCTCGGCAGGATCAACGGATAGTCGGCGAGCTGGTGGAGCGGAACCGGGTCGCGCGACAAGGCCCCGTCGGCGCCGGGACCGATCAGGAACATGGGCTCGTCCAATAGCGGCATCATCGCCAGGGCGGGAAACTCCTGGTCGACGTGCAGCAGGCCCAGGTCGAACTCGCCCTTGAGCACGCCTTCGGCGATGAACCGGCTCAACCCCTCGGTCACCTGCAACGCGATCTTGGGATGGTGCCGGCGCAGCTCGCGCACCAGGTCGGGCGCGACCAGGGAACCGACCGCCGGCATCAGCGCCACCGACACCGGCCCTGCCGGGTCGCTGTCCCAGGCCTCGACCTCGCTGCGCGCGCGTTCGAGCGATTCCAGGATCGGTTCGGCCCGCGCCATCAAGCGCTCGCCCGGTTCGGTCAGGCTGACGCCGCGGGCTGTCCGTAACAGCAACTTGGTGCCGAGTTCGGTTTCGAGCTTGCGAATCTGCCGGCTGACCGCCGGTTGCGCAACGCGCAGGCTGGCCGCAGCCCGGGTGACGGAACCGAGCCGTACGGTCGAAACGAAATACCGAAGCGCCTTTATATCCATCGTCGTCCACCGGGCTTGCTGGCGGGAGGTCGCATGCCGCCTGGATCGTTATATCATGCTAAAACGGCATGACCTCGACAAAAAACGGTATTATCCATAACAAATTAGCTCACCTATATTCCATTCCAGTCCGGCGTGACGACCGCGCCGGAAACTGTCATGTATTTTTGGGGGATGTCATGGGCAAGGACTCGACGGGAATCACGGTGAAGCGCATGGCCGGCGCGCTCGGTGCCGAAATCACCGGTATCGACCTTGCCATGTCCAACTTCGACAACGTTTTCCCGGCGATTCATCAAGCCTTTCTCGATCATGCCGTGGTCGTGGTGCGCGCGCAGAACTTGAGCCCGGAACGCCTGGTGGCGTTTTCGAAGAACTTCGGCAAGCCGGAGACCCATGTGCTGGAGACCTTCACCATGAAGGACAATCCGGAGGTCTTGTTGATCTCCAACGTCAAGGAAAAGGGAAAGCCGATCGGCGCCATCTACGCCGGCCAATATTGGCATTCCGACCTCTCCTATATGAAGCATCCGACCCAGGCATCGCTGCTGCACGCCGTCGAACTGCCGAGCTACGGCGGCGACACCATGTTCTGTTCGATGACCGCCGCCTATGACCAGCTTTCCGAACCGATGAAGGCTTTTCTGGAAGGATTGACGGCGACGCACGACTATACCAACGCCTACGACACCTTCTTCAAGCACCTGCCGGATCGCCCGCCGTTGTCGGAGACGGAAAAGGCCAAGGTGCCGCCGGTGATTCATCCGGTCGTGCGGACCCATCCGGACACGGGCAACAAGGCGCTGTTCGTCAATCCGGGCTTCACCCGCCACATCAATGAACTGACGCCGGCCGAAAGCCGCGCCTTGCTCGATTACCTGTTCCGTCACTGCCAGCAGGCGCACTTGATCTATCGCCATATTTGGGCGCCGGGCGACCTGTTGATCTGGGACAACCGCTGCACCAGCCATCTCGCGGTCGCCGATTACGACATGAACGAACACCGCCATCTGATCCGCACCAGCATCGAGGGCGACGTGCCGACACTGGCTGGCGCCAAGCACTGACGCCGGCAGACGGCCCAAAACGCCGCATTTTTGTTCCTGACAGTCCGTCACCGCTTGGGCTAGACTGCGCTTGGCCATTGCGGCCGAATGCCTTTCCATAAGGTATAAACGTATACTATAATTATAAAGTTGCGCGCTTCGGCGCGTCTTCGAATTCTCACCGCGCATAGCGCGGTTCGTCGCTCCATCATGGAAATACGGGAGGTAAGCCGTGAAAATGTTTAAGCATGATTTTTCCGTCGGTCTGAAGCGCGTCGCCGCGGCCACCATAGTCGCCGCCGTCGCGTCCGTGGGCATGTCCCTCACCGCCACCCCGAGCGAAGCGAAAACGCTTCGGGTGACGCTGCAGCTTCCGCTGAAGAACCACCTCGGCGTCAACCTAAGCGCCTTCAAGGAAGAGGTCGAGAAGGAAACCGGCGGCAGCCTGAAGATCGAGATTTATCCGTCGGCGCAGCTCTACAAGGACAGCGAAGTCCCGCAGGCGGTGGCGTCGGGCTCCATCGAGATGGGCGTCGCCTCGATTACGCGCTTCGCCGGCACCATTCCGGCGGTCGACGTCTTCTACGTGCCGTTCCTGTTCGACACCGCGTCCAAGGTCGAAGCGGCAACGGCGCCAGGCAGCACCGTGCGCGGCCCGATCGACGAAGCCATCCTCAAGACCGGCGCGCGTGTGCTGTGGTGGCAAGCCTACGGCGGCGCCATCATGCTTTCGAAGGGCGCGCCGATCCGCACGCCTGCCGACATGAAAGGCAAGAAGGTGCGCGTGTTCGGCAAGACGCTCGGCAAGTTCGTCGAGGTCCTGGGCGGCGCGCCGACGCTGATGTCCGGCTCCAAGCAGTTCCTGGCCTACCAGCGCGGCACGGTCGACGCCGGCATGACCGGCCTGTCGACGATCCCCTCGCGCAAGCTCAACCAGGTGATGGACAGCGTCTCGCTGACCAACAACGCCAACGTCGAGTTCGTCGTGCTGATCAACGAGAAGGTCTGGCAGGGCTTGACCGATAAGGAGCGTGAAGTTGTCGGCAAGGCCGCTCGCCGCGCCGAGGCGGTGTTGCGCTCCAAGATCACCAAGATCGAGGCCGATGGCCTCGCCTACGCCAAGGCCAACAAGATGGCCGTCGCCGAACTCACCGACGCCGAGCGCAAGATGTGGCGCGAGGCGAGCAAGCCGGTCGTCGACGATTTCGTCAAGCGCGCCGGCAAGATGGGCGAATACCTGGTCAAGGCCGCCGGCGACCTGAAGTAAGCGTCAACGCGTTCCCAAGTTTATCGGGGGACGCGGCCGAGCGCCCGTCCCCCGGTTCTTGCCCACCGGGGAAACCTTCACGTGTTCAAGCTCATCGAGCGGATCAGCGAATTCTTCGGCCATGTCGCGGCGTGGATGTTCTTCGCCATCGGCGGGATGATCACCTATGAGG
>JAYNJY010000015.1:14139-23980 GCA_038110665.1 Rhodospirillaceae bacterium
CCGCTCGTGAACAGGATCGCCGCGGTCTCCTCGGGCCTGGTTTTGGCGAGATATTCGGACGCGTCGGCCGAACGCACGTCGGCGAGCGAGCGTCCGCCCCAAAACCAGCGGCGGCCGACCGTCACCAGGGTGCGCAGGGTCGGCTTCGCCCAACCGAGCGCGACGCGCGCGGCGTGGGCCTTGGGGATCCCGATAAACGCCTCGGGCTCGGCCTCGGCGAGGCAGGTCTTGAACGCCATCGGCGGGATGATCACCTATGAGGTGATCGTCCGCTACGTGTTCCTGGCGCCGACGACCTGGGCGGAAGAGATTTCAGAGTTCTTCCAGATCTGGGCGACCTACCTCGCCGCCGCCTACGTGCTCAAGCACAACGACCTGATCCGCATAACCTTCCTGCTCGACCGCGCCGGGCCCGGCCTGCGCCGGCTGCTCGAGGCGGTCTCCCTGCTCGCCATCGCCGTCTTCTGCCTGGTCGCGATCTGGTACGGCATGGATATCCTGCTCGAATCGATCGAACAGCATCGCTACACGGCGACCATCCTCGGCGTGCCGAAATGGGCGACCGAGAGCGCCATTCCCTTGGGCGCGTTCATGCTGCTGATGCAGGCGCTGGTTCGTTTCGTACGCCTGTTCGACGGCTCGAACGCCGACCTTGGTCGCCGCGACCCATTCGGTCTGATGCCCAGATGACCACCGTATACATCCTCGCGGGCCTGCTGGCGCTTCTCGGCGCGGGCATCCCCGTCGCCTTCGCGCTCGGCATGCTCGGGTTGATCATGTTGTGGCTGGCCGACCTCTCGCTGCTGATGGTGCCGCAGGCGCTCTACTCGACGACCGACAACTTCGTCCTGCTCGCCGTGCCGATGTTCCTGCTGATGTCGAACATCCTGCTCAAGGGCGGCGTCGGCCAGGATCTGTTCGCCGCCGTGCAGAGCTGGGTCGGCCATTGGCCGGGCGGCCTCGGCGTCGCCACCATCCTGTCCTGCGCCATCTTCGCCGCTATTTCCGGCTCGTCGGTGGCGACCGCCGCGACCATCGGCACCGTTGCGTTCAACGAGATGACCAAACGCGGATACGACCGGCCGTTCGTGCTTGGCCTTTTGGCCGCCGGCGGCACCCTTGGCATTCTCATCCCGCCGTCGATCCCGATGATCATCTACGGCGTCATCACCGAGGAATCTATCGTCGACCTGTTCCTCGCCGGCATCGGCCCCGGCATGCTGCTGGTGGCGTTCTTCATCATCTACTCGATCGTCCATGCCCGCTTCGGCCGCGGCTACCAGCAGATGCCGAAAGCCAGCTTCGACGAGCGCCGCCGCCTCACGCTGCGCGCCCTGCCGACCCTGGCGCTCGCCGTCATCATCATCGGCGGCATTTACATCGGTGCCTTCACGCCGACCGAGTCGGCGGCAATCGGCTTCTTCGTCTCGCTGTTCATCGTCTACGGGCTGCGCACCATGAACTTCACGTTGCTGAAGGAAGCGGTGCTCGAATCGATGAAGACCACGGTGACCATCTTCCTGATCCTGGCCGGCGCCAAGATCTTCGGCAAGGCGATCACCCTCTATCGCATCCCGCAGGACATCTCGACCCTGATCGTCAACAACATCTCCGAAGTCGGCATCTTCATCCTGGTGGTCTGCCTGGTGCTGCTGCTCATGGGCCTGTTCCTGGAAGCGCTCTCGATGCTGCTGATCATGGTGCCGGTCCTGCACCCGTCACTGCAGGGCCTCGGCATCGACGCCATCTGGTTCGGCGTACTGTTCGTGATCATGATCGAATGCGCGCTGATCACGCCGCCGGTCGGCCTCAATCTGTACGTCATCCAGGCGGTCTGCGAATCAAGGTTGAGCGAGGTCGTGCGCGGCGTGTGGCCGTTCATCCTGATGATGTTCGCCACCGTGGTCGCGATCTACGTGTTGCCGGATATCGCGCTCTACATCCCGCTCAAGTTGGCGCACTGAGCGCGTCGGCGCCGTCTTCGATCACCAATACGGATTGTTCGACCAATTCGGCCACGCGCTCGGGCGGGTAGCCGAGCTCGGCAAGAAAGTCGCGCGCACCCTCGCCGATGGCCGGGGTCTGGCGCCGGAGCCCGAAATCGTGGTCGTCCATGCGCAACGGTATCTTCGGCAACGGCACCATGCGCCCGTCGGCGAGGCGGGTGTCGACCATGCCGCCGCCCTCGAGCAGTTGGCGGTCCTCGAACAGATCGACCGGCTGCCTGACCGGCGCGAATGGCAGTCCGGCGCGCTCGCAGCGTGCGTTGACCTCGTCGGTCGGAAGCTGGCCGATGCGCTTTTGTAGTTCCACGAGCAGGAAGTTGCGCGCCTGCTTGCGTCCGTCATTGGTGGCGTAGGCCGGCTCGGCGGCGAGTTCGGGCAGCTCCAACGCCTCGCAAAGCCGGGTCCAGTGGCGGTCGCTGACCACGCCGATGCAGACCTGTTCGCCCGACGCTGTCTCGAACAGGTCGTAGACGGCCCACGGGTTCTCGCCCTCGGGCATGGGCGGCAGGCCGTGACCGAGCACCGCCGCCGCCGACATGTGCTGGCCGACGAGATAGGCGGTCGCCTCGAACAGCGACGCCGTCACCTTCTGGCCCTTGCCGGTCGCACGGCGTTCGTAGAGCGCGGCGATGATGCCGAGCGCGCCGAACGTGCCACCGAGGATGTCGGTGACCGAGGCGCCGGCACGCAACGGCCGGCCGGCCGGACCGGTCATGTAGGCGAGCCCGCCCATCATCTGCACCAAATTGTCGAGGCTCGGCCGGCTCTCGTAGGGCCCGGGCATGAAGCCCTTGAGCGAACAGTAGATCAGGCCGGGGTTGAGTTCGCGGCAGGCTTCGTAGCCGAAACCGAGGCGCTCGACGGCGCCGGGGCCGAAGTTCTCGACCAGCACGTCGGCGGTGGCGATGGCGCGGCCGAGCACTTCCGTGCCCTCGGCGGTCTTCAGATCGATGACCAGGCTCTTCTTGTTGCGATTGAAGAAATGGAACAGGCCCGAACCGAACCCGCCGAAGCGTCGCGTGTCGTCGCCGCCCGGCGCCTTCTCGACCTTGATCACATCGGCGCCCATGTCGGCGAGCACCAGGCCGCAGGAAGACCCCATGACGACGTGGCCGAGTTCGATGACGCGGACGCCGGCAAGGGGAAGCGCTTTGTTATCCATGTTCTTCGTATCCGTTATTTGAATTCGGTTGCGCTCAAGCCGGCACGTGCCAGTCGCAGGGCCCGCTCTTCATTACCTGGCCGGGCAACTCGTAGCCGAGCGATTGCTCGAGTTCGCGCGCGGCGGCGATCAACGCCTGCAAATCGGCGCCCGTCTCAACACCGATCTCGTCCAGGAGCGCGACCACGTCCTCGGTGGCGAGATTGCCGGCCGCCTTCGGCACGGTCGGACAGCCGCCGGTGCCGCCGAGCGCGGTATCGAAGGTGCTGGCCCCGGCTGCCATGGCGGCGAGCAAATTGGCCATGGCCGTGCCCCGGTTGTTGTGGAAATGCAGTGAATAGTCGTCGCTGCCGAAGCGCGCCCGGTAGGCCTCGACGAAGGCGGTGACGCTCGCCGGATTGGCCATGCCGGTGGTGTCGCCGAAGATCAGCCCGGCGCTGCCGGCGTCCTTGAAGGCGGCGGCGATGTCGAGCACGGCGCCGGCGTCGACGCGGCCGTCGTAGGGGCAGCCGAACGCGACCGCGACGGCACCGACCACGCCGACGCGCGCGTCGGCGGCGAGGCGGAAGATTGTATCGAGCCCGGCCAGCGACTCGGCGATCGAGCGGTTGACGTTGGCACGATTGTGCGCCTCGCTCGCCGACAGGAAAACGATCAACTGGTCGGCGCCGGCGGAAATGGCTTCCTCCGCCCGTTTCAGCGTCGGCACCAGGACGGAGCGGATGAAATCGGCGTCCCGCAAGCCCGCCATCACGGCCTCTGCGTCGGCCATCTGCGGGATCACCTTGGCGTTGACGAACGACGTAACCTCGATCTCCCTGAGCCCGGCGTCGGCCAGCGCCCGGATGCAAGCGAGCTTGCGTTCCGTCGGAATGAACGCGTGGATGTTCTGGAAGCCGTCGCGCGGTCCAACCTCGCGAAGCCGAACGCGCGCTGGATAGTCTGAACTCACGGCTTTCTCCCCATCGAATTGGCCGACGCCCTGGCGCCTTTGGCGAGCGCTATGGAGGTCTGGTAGGCGTAGTGGTCGCCACGCAGATAGAGGTGACTGACAGCGGCGATCCGGCCGCCTTTTTCCGCATAGACGTTCTCGACGTAGAACACCGGCGTTCCGAAATCGACCTTCAGCAGCTTGGCGAGGTCGCGGTCGGCGACACTGGCCTCGACGGTCTGGTCCATGCGCTCGAGCTTGGCGCCGCAACGCTCGCGCAGCAAATCGACGAAGTTGCGGTTACCGGCCATGTCGGCGGCGGTCACGCCGGCCATCGCTTCGGGCCGGCCGAAATTGACGTGGTACGAGATGATGTTGCCGGAAAAGCGGCGCAGCCGGCGCATTGTCCAGAGCGGATCGCCCGGCTTAAGGCCGAGCCGGCGGCAGACGTCGCCCGGGCCGCTTTCCTCGCCGAGCCCCAACATTTCCTGCTCGATCGGCAGGCTCTTGCCGCTGGCGGTATCGACCCAGTCGGAGAAGTCACCGGAAACCGCGATGTTGACGCGCTGGCTTTCGGGCACGCGCACGACCACGGTGCCGACGCCGCGACGGCCGCGGATCCAGCCTTCCTCAGACAGGATCGCCAGCGCCTTGCGGATGGTGATGTTGGAAACGGAGAACAACTCCTCCAGCTTGGCGGCGGTCGGGATCACGTCGCCCTTGCGGTACTCGCCGCGGACGATGCGGCGGCGGAGCGTATCGGCGACTTGCTGGTATTGCGGCGCGGTGGTTGACGCGTTCATGTGGCGGTCCTGGGCAGGGTCTCGGCCGGCATCGGCGCGAATCGCATTAAGTATACCAAAATACCAATTGCCGCCGACATCGGAATTCCCGCGCTCATGAACCTGCAGCCCCGCCATCGATCCCTCACCCGGTGACGATCGACGCGGTTTCGCCAGGTTCCTGCAGCATCTTGCCCGGGTTCATGATGTTGAGCGGATCGAGTGCGCGCTTGATCTGCCACATCATGTCGACGGCGCCGCCCAGTTCCTCGACCAGGAAGTGCTTCTTGCCGAGCCCGATACCGTGCTCGCCGGTGCAGGTGCCGCCGGCGGCGAGCGCACGGCGGATCATGCGTTCGTTGAGCGCCTCGGCCTCGCGCACCTCGGCTTCGTTGTCGCGGTCGATGACGTAGATGAGATGGTAGTTGCCGTCACCGACGTGGCCGAGCAGCGGCACCGGGAACGAACAGCCCTCTAGGTCGCGCATGGTATCGGCAATGCACTCGGTGAGCTTGGAGAGCGGCACGCAGCAGTCCGTCGCCCACATTTCCGCGCCCGGCCGCATCGCCTTGACCGCATAGGCGACGTCGTGGCGCGCCTGCCAGAGCGCGTCGTGCTTCTCCTGTTCGGTCTCCCAGCGGAACTCGCCGCCGCCGTGCTCGGCGACGATGCGCTGGGTCGTTTCGATCTGTTCCTCGACGCTCTTCGGGCCGCCGCTGAACTCCATGAACAGCGTCGGCAGCACCGGATAGTCGAAACCGGAGTAATCGTTGACCGCCTTGAGCTGGACCGCGTCGAGCAACTCGACGCGGGCGATCGGCACGCCCGACTGGACGGTCTCGACCACGGCATCGACGGCGGCCTCGACGCTCGGGAGCGGCACCACGGCGGCGGCGATGACCTCGGGGATGCCGTGCAGCCGGAGCGTGATCTCGGTCATGATGCCGAGGATGCCTTCGGAACCGACGAAAAGCCGCGTGAGATCGAGCCCAGCCGACGACTTCTTGGCGCGCCGCGCGGTGGTGATGATCTCGCCGTTAGGCAGGACAGCCTTCACCGCCATGACGTTGTCCTTCATGGTGCCATAGCGCACCGCGTTGGTGCCGGACGCCCGCGTCGCCGTCATGCCGCCGAGCGACGCGTCGGCGCCAGGATCGATCGGGAACCGGAGCCCGGTGTCGCGGATATGGCGGTTGAGCTGCTTGCGGGTGACGCCGGCCTGGACGGTGCAGTCGAAGTCCTCAGGGTTGACCTCGAGAACCTTGTCCATGCACGAGAGATCGACGGTGATGCCGCCGCGAACCGCCTGGACGTGGCCCTCGACTGAGGTGCCGGTGCCGAACGGGATGATCGAGGTCTTTGTGTCGGCGCAGATCGCGACGATCTTGGCGACCTCCTCGGCGCTTTCGGCGAAGACGACGGCGTCGGGCGGCGCCGAGTGGTGCCAGAACTCGTCGCGACCGTGCTGGGCACGAACCGCCTCGGCGGTGCTAATGCGCTCGCCGATGACGTCCCGGATGCGTTCGATCGCCTGCTTCGTCTGACCCATGACAAGCCCTGCCCGGCCCGTGACGGAACCTAAGCTCAAGCCCCCGCGAACTGATCGAAGGCGGCCAGCGCCTCGCCGCCGTAGACGGCGGCCGGACCGCCGCCCATTTCGACCGCGACGGAGAGCGCTTCGGCGACTTCCTCGCGGCTGGCGCCCCTCTGGTGCGCGGCGCGAGCGTGATAGACGATGCAGCCTTCGCAGCGCATCGCCACCGCGATGGCCAGCGCCATCACTTCCTTGGTCTTGGCGTCGAGCGCGCCGTCCTTGGCCGTCGCCTCGACCACCTTGCGAAAACCGCCCAGGGCTTCGGGCGCGGCCTGGAACATGACGCGGTTGTTGAGATCGATCTCGCGCGCGCGTTCGAGATAGTCCTTGGTCATGGCTGCGTCCTCCTCACTCGCCGGCGAGCGCCCGCTCGGGCGTCTCGACCATGTCGGCGAAATCTTTGATAAAGGCGACCGTGTCGGCGCCGTCGATGAAGCGGTGATCGAAGCTGAGACTGGCGTTAAGGACCCAGCCGACCGAAAGGGCGCCGTCGACCACCACGGGCCGCTGACGCGCCTTCGAGACCCAGAGCGTCGCCGCCTGCGGCGCATTGATGACGGGCCGGGTCGAAACGATCGTCGCCTTCTCGAGCCCGCCGGTGTTGGAAAGCGTGAAGGTGCCGCCGGTCATTTCCGCTGCCTGCAATCCGCCGCTCCGCGCGCGCTCGACGACATCGCCCAACTGCCGCGCCACGGCGAACAGGCCGGCGCCGCCGATACCGGCGAGCACGGGCACGACGAGACCGCGCTCGGTCGCCATGGCAACGCCGAGGTTGACCGCGTCATGCAGGACCAACTCACGCCGGTCCTCGTCGATTGTGGCGTTGAAGCGGGCATGACGGCGGAGCGGCCCTTCCAGGCATTTGGCGAGCAACGCCGTCACCGAGAGCGGGATGCTGGCTTCCACGGCCGCCGGCTTGAGGCGTTCGACCAGGCCTAAGAAGGCGTCGGCGCGCATCTCGAAGTTCATCGTCGAATGCGCAAGCGTGTGGACAGAGCGCGCCATGCGTTCGGCCATGGCGGCGCGCACGCCGCTCAAGGGCTCACGCCGGGTGCCGCCGGCAGCGGGCCTAGAAGCGGGCTTGACGCCACCCATCGCCGGCGGCTGCGCCGCGCGCAATTCGGCGAAGCGTTCCACGTCGGCGCGCAGGATCAGCCCGCCGTCGCCGCTGCCGGTGACCGAGGCGAGGTCGATGCCGAGGTCGGCGGCAAGCTTGCGGGTCGAGGGCGCGGCGGTGATCGGCCGCGTCGCGCCCGGCGTTGGCGCCGGGCGGGCACCCGGCGGCAGTTCGCCCAGTACCAGCTCGGGCGTCGGCAGCTTCGCCTTGCCGCCCGATACACCCGATCCGCCAGGCTTGCGCCGGCCGGGCGCCGGCGTGTCGATGACCGCGTCGCCGGTGTCGATGCGCATGAAGACGGAGCCGACCTTGATGGTGTCGCCGGGTTTCCAGCAAAGCTCGCCGACGGTGCCGGAACAGGGTGCCGGCAACTCGACGTCGACCTTGTCGGTGCTGACGGTGGCGACCTCCTCGCCCTCGGCGACCTGCTGGCCGAGCTTGACGGTCCAGCTGATCAGCATGGCCTCGCTGATGCCCTCGCCGATATCGGGAAGAATGAACTCGTACACGGCTTTCGACATCAGAATTGGAACTCCATGGCGCGTTTGACGGCGAGCTTGATGCGATGCGCGTCCGGCTTGTAGCACTCGTCGCCGATCGAGAAGTGATAGGGCACGTCCGGCGCGGCGACGCGCTGGATCGGCGTGTGCAGGTGGCCGAACGCCTTTTCCTGGATCACCGCCGCCATTTCGGCGCCGAACCCGAGGCTCACCGGCGCCTCGTGCACGATGACGACTCGGCCGGTCTTCTTGACGGAGGCCAGGATGCATTCCATGTCATAGGGAATGAGGGTGCGGAGATCGATCACCTCGGCGTCGATGCCGTCCTGCTCCGCCAGTTCCTCGGCCGCCTCGACGCAACGATGACGCATGACGCCGTAGGTGATGACGGTGACGTCGTCGCCGGCACGCACGACCTCAGCCTTGCCGATCTCGGCCAGCTTGCCGTCATGCACGAACTCCGCCGACATCGAGCGGTAGAGAGGCACCGCCTCGCAAACCAGCACCGGGTCGGGATCGCGCACGGCCGCGATCAAAAGCCGGTAGGCGTCCTCCGGCGTACTCGGGGAGACGATCTTTACGCCGCCGTGATGCACGTAATAGGCTTCGACGCTCTGCGAATGCCAAAAACCGCCCTTGATGCCGCCGTAGGACGGCGCACGGATGACCATCGGGCAGCTGTACTGGCCGCCCGACGCCCAGCGGTAGCGCGCGGCGCAGAACATGATGTGTTCGAAGGCGTCGTGAATGAAACCGGAGAACTGGATTTCGACGATCGGCTTCATGCCGTAGAGCGCCATGCCGACGCCATGCGCGACGATGCCCTTCTCGTCCAAGGGCGTGTCGATGACGCGCTTCGAGCCGATGCGCTGGCTCAAGCCGGTCGAGGTGCGGAAGATGCCACCGGCGCGGCCGACGTCCTCGCCCAAGAGCACCACGTCCGGGTCGGTTTCGAGCGCATAGGCCATGGCGGCGTTGATCGCCTCCAGCATGGTCGCCTTGCGCGGCTTCAAGTCGATGGCGACCATCTCAGCGCTCCTCCAGCTCGGCGAGCAGTTGCCGGCGCTGTTCTTCCAGCATCCAGGTCGGCTCGGCGAAGGTGTCGTCGAACATGGTCGAGGGCTCCGGGAACGGCTGCGCCTCGGCGTGCTTTACGGCGGCGTCGATGTCGGCCTTGACCTTGGCCCAGAGCGCGGTTTCCTCGGCCTCGGACCAGAGTTTCCGCCTTTCCAGGTATTTCCGCATGCGCTTCAACGGGCACCACGGCTCCCACACGGCGACATCCTCCTGGCTGCGGTAGAGGTCGGGATTGTCGGAAGTCGTGTGGTAGCCCATGCGGTAGGTAATCGCCTCGATCAGGGTGGCGCCGATCTCGGGCGCGAGATCTCGCGCCTCCTTCGTCACCGCGTAGACGGCGAGCGGGTCGTTGCCGTCGACGCGCAGGTTCCTGACGCCATAGCCATCGCCCTTCTCGGCGAAGGTGGCGGAGCCGGTCTGCAGTCTGGTCGGCGTCGTCACCGCCCAGCCGTTGTTCTCGCACATGAACACCACCGGCGGCTTGTGCACGCCGGCGAAATTGAGCGCCGAGTGAAACTCGCCCCGGGACGATGAGCCCTCGCCGAAGAACGCCATGAAACGGGTGTCGTCGCCCTTGATCTTGGCCGCCCAGGCGGCGCCGCAGGCATGCGGGATGTAGGAGCCGACCTGGGTCGTCATCGGCACCACGTTGGCGCGCCGGTCGCCCATCAG
>JAYNJY010000016.1:0-23065 GCA_038110665.1 Rhodospirillaceae bacterium
TCCGGCGCATCGGGCCGGCGCCGGACGAACTCAAGACGGTCTCTTTCCTGCCCCGGAACGCGGTCGACTAGCATGGTTCGTATCGTCGCCCTGTTCGTTTTGCTGGTCTGGGTCGCGATGCCCGTGGTCGCCGCGGACCCGCCGAAACCCGGTCCTGGCGCAGATCTCGCCGGTGCCAATCTGGCCGGCGCGGACTTGAGCGGCGCCGACCTTCGAGGCGCCAACCTGAGCGGCGCTGACCTCAGCGGCGCCAAGCTCGAGAAAGCCGATCTGCGCGAAGCCTACCTCCGTGAGACGATCGCCGTCGGCGCGGACATGCGCGGTGCCAATCTTGGCAACGCCGATCTCACCCGCGCCGATCTCCGCGACGTCATGCTGCAGGGCGCCAATCTTTCGCTGGCGACACTGGACGGTGCCCGGCTCAAGCGTGCACGCCTGATGGGCGCGTTCCTGCCCGGCGTTTCCGCCGTCAAGGCGCGGGCGTCGGAAGCCGACTTCAGCCGTACCTTCATGCCGGACGCCGATCTCCGCCAGGGCGAGTTCGCCAAGGCCAAGTTCGACCGGGCCGATATCGGCAGCCGCGGCCTCGGTCATCCCGGGCCCAATGGCGCGCGCCTGCAAGGTGCCGATTTCACCGGGGCCAGCCTGGTCGAGGTCAATCTCACCAACGCCCGCATGATGGAGACGCTGCTTGCCGGGGCCGATCTCTCCGGCGCGCGGCTCGGCGCCGCGGACCTGAGCTGGGCGCGGGCCGGCGGCGTCAAGCTGGCGAAGGCCGATCTCTCCTGGGCGCGCGGCTACGGTGCCGATTTCTCCGGCGCGGTTTTCAGGGGCGCTCGGTTGGTGCTGACCCAATTGACGGGCGCCAGGATGACCGGCGCCGATTTTTCCGAAACACTGCTCGACCGCGTCGACATGACCCAAGCTTGGCTGGCCGGGGCGAAGGCGACGGGTGCGAAAATCAACGCTTTGAATCTGCGGGCCTCGAACGGGGCGCCGGCGGAAATGAAGGGGGGACGCTGAGGTGAGCGACAACACGGACGTCAAGGCAGGCGCCGCCGACGGCAAGAAGACGCCTCCACCGGCACAGCCGACCGATCTGTTCACCGCCATGGTCGGCGAATACTTCGGCACCTTCGTACTGGTGTTCTTCGGCGTTGGATCGGTCCAGGCCGCCGTCGCTACCGGCGCCCAGGCCGGCCTCTGGCAGGTGGCGGTCGTGTGGGCGGTTGGCGTCAGCCTCGGCATCTATACCTCGGCCAGTCTTTCCGGCGCCCATATCAATCCGGCGATCACGGTGATGGCCGCCGTCTACGAAAAGTTCCCGCTCAGCCGCGTCGTGCCCTATTGGATCGCGCAGGTCGCCGGCGCCGCCACGGCGGCCGTCGTGCTCTACGCCATGTTCGCCGAGGCGATCATCGAGTTCGAACGCGCCAAGGGACTGCTGCGCGGCGGACCGGCGAGCGAACTGAGCGCCATGATGTTCGGCGAATACTTCCCGAACCCGGCGATCTTCGGCAGCGCCGAGGACGCCTGGCGCGTGATCACGCCGACTTCCGCCTTCATCGCCGAGATGATCGGCACCGCCATGCTGGCGTTCCTGGTCTCGACCGTGACCAACGCCCGCAACACCGCACGGCCGCCCTCGGCCATGGGTGCGGTCATCATCGGCCTCGGCGTCGCCGCCATCATCTCGGTGGTCGCGCCGCTGACCCAGGCCGGGCTCAACCCGGCGCGCGATTTCGGTCCGCGCCTCGTCGCCTATTTCCTGGGCTGGGGCGAGATCGCCATCCCGGGCCCGCGCAACGGGTTTTTCACCGTCTACATCCTGGCGCCGATCCTTGGCGCGGTGATCGGCGGTGGCGTCTACCGATTGATCGCTTCGCGTCTGCCGAAACCCTGAGATTGATTTAAACCTGCGATGGGTCAATGCAGGGCCGGCCGAAATCGGCTAGCCTGACAGTCTGAAAACGGCCGCATACGGAGCGTGGCCGCGGTTTGGACTGGAATTCGTCATGTTCAAGAACCCTTCCATCGTCACCCGCATCGCCGTCGGTAAGCTCGTCGGGTTCGTCATCGGCGCCAGCGGCTTCGTGATCATTCCCTACTTCATGCCGGATGCGACGTGGACGCTGAAGTGGGGCATCCTGTTCTGGTACACGACGCTCGGCGCCATCGTCGGCATGTTCGGCGTGTTTGCCTACCATCCGGTACTGAAACTGCCGATGCCGTGGTGGCTGCGCGCGCCTTTGATCGGCGCATGGATGAACTTCGTCCTGACCTTCTTTGCCTACGAATTGATGGCTGAGGCGCTCGTCGCCGTGTTCGGCGCGGGCGGGGCGCTACAATCACCGTTCTGGTTCGTCGGTGAGGGCGCCATCGTCGGGCTGGTCATCGGCTACCTGGCGACACGCTTCGGCGGCGAGGGGCTGGAAACGCTACCCGGTTAGGTCGATCAGTGAAACCGGGCGGCGACCTTTTCCAGGGTCGTGATGGTTTCGTTGCCGAGCGATTCGGCGAAGCGATCGCGGGCGTTCTCGTTTCGCAACGCCGCGCGCAGATCGGAGAACAGCGCCGCCAGCAGTCGCGTCGCCGCCTCTTCGTTGAATGTCCACTCCGTTCCCATCAGGTGCTCGTCAGCGGGGATCAGGTTGGAATTGATCATGGCGACCATCCAGGTCAGCCGTTTTTCCACGTTACGGAAGTTCTGCGCGATCTCGATTTCCGCACGCAACATCAGCTTCTTTATTTCCGGTGATCGGTAGAACATCTCCCAATCCAATTCGCCGCGATTCTCGTGCTTGAGCCGCTCGATCACCGCGTTGACCCGCTTTTCGTAACTCGCCAATTGGGGGTTGCCGAACATCAAGGACAGCATGTTGGAGAAGCCGGGGATCATGCGCCGCGACAGATATGAAGGATCCGCCTGCAATTTCCGTTCGTCGCGGAAACGGTGTTCGAACTTGCGCACCAGCAGCCGGGTGAAATGATCGCTTCGCGCGCTTTCGACGCGTCGGCGCTTGCGCGCCAGGGTGTAGGTTTTCACCGCCTTGAGGAAGGCGGTCTTGATGTCTTCGAGGTTTTCTCTGAACTCATCGCCCATTTCCTGGACGTCGTCGGCGGTGATCTGGCCGTCCTTTTCCTCGATCTTTGCGGTCAGCAGGCTCATGAATTTGGCATGTAGCGCCTCGCCCAGGTCGTCGGCCTCCTGTTCCACGTCGCTGAAGGCTTCGCGCGAAATGCGGCGTTTGTAGGCGTCGGCCTCGGCCTCGTCGGTCGGTGTGCCGGCCGGGCGCTGCGCCGGGACGGCACGCTGCTCGGATGGTTCGGCGGTCGTCTCGCGGGCGGGACGCTCAGCCGACTGGTTGCCAACCTGTTTGCCGTCGGGGCTGAAAAAGGTCGCCTCCCAAAAGTCGGCACGCGCATCCTCTGGCGATGGAGACGCCCCATCTCCTTGTCTTGAGCCGGGTTCCTTGGCCATATCTCACACCCCTATCGTAGCGTGCCGTAGCTCGTCGCCAGTTCCCCAATTCCCCAAGAAGCAAATCCGACGATGTTCTCGCATCGTGTTCTCGGATTTGACGCTTTATGACAGTTTTGATGTATTAGCGCACCCTGGAATTGCCCGGAAACCGGCGAGTCAGGGTCCAGCTCCTTTTCCTCTGCGTTGCCATGCATCTCCTCTTCCAAGGCATTCTCCCGACGCATACGTGACGCTGCGTTAGGTTGCACGCGTCAAGACCGGGCTGTAACCTCTCGCGGTGGCCTCAATTGAGGCGCCGCCGATAGCGAAAATCCGCGGAAAACGCGGCAAGCCGGTTCGGCGGAACGGGCGGAGAATTGGGAGGCTCCTGACATGAATGTCGTTAACGCCAATCTCGGAGAACGCCTGGCGCAGATCAAAGGCGCCAAGGTCATCAAGAGTTTCTGTTACACCTGCCCGTGGCAATGTCCGACGGAAGTGTTCGTTCGCGACGGCCGAATCGTCTACCAGAAAGGCAATCCGGAGGCGCCCAACAACATCGGCGCGCGCTGCGCCAAGGGTATGGCGAGCTGGTACGTCACCCAGGATCCGGACCGGCTCAAATACCCGATGCTGCGCACCAATCCCAAGGGCGAACGCGGACAGTTCAAACGTATATCTTGGGATGAGGCGTTCACATTCATCGCCGACAAGCTCAAGCAGATCGCCGAGAAGTGGGGGCCGGAGTCAGTGGCGCTTACCTGTCACCACGATCCCAACACCATCTTCTATCACCACCTGCTCAAGGACCTCTACGGTTCGCCCAACATGTACGCCCATACGTCGGGCTGCGAGCAGGACCGCCGCTCCGCCTGCCTGACCCTGTTCGGCCATGTATTCCCGATGCACGACTTCGCCAATTCGAAGTACGTCATGTTGTGGGGCATGAACAACCTGGGTGCCAACCAGGGCCTGTGGGAGAGCCGGGCGCTGATGGATGCCAAGGCGAAAGGCTGCCGGCTCGTCGTGGTCGACCCGAACTTCACCGAAACGGCGCAGAAGGCCGACGAATGGGTGCCGATCCGGCCCGGCACCGACGGCGCGCTCGCGCTCGCCATGTGCAAGGTCATCATCGACGAGAAGCTCTACGACGAGGCCTTCGTCAACGCCCACTGCGAGGGCTTCAACGGCTTCCGCGATCATCTCAACGAGAAAGGCTACACGCCGGAATGGGCGGAAGGCATTTGCGGCATCGACGCGGCGCGAATCCGCCGCCTGGCGTGCGAGTTCGCCACCACGAAACCCGCCATGTCGGCGATCTTCAAAGGCTCGGGCTATTATACCAACGGTCACGACGCCGGCCGGGCGTGCTACATCCTCGACGCCATCTGCGGCGAAGTCGACAAGCCCGGCAACATCAACCTGAAAGACTGGGCACCGTTGCACGCACCGGTGAACATCCCGGACGAAGCCAAGCGCAAGCCCACGAAGGATCCGCTGCATATCGCCATGGGTTATCCGTTGGCGCCGGATTTGCCGAACTCGCGGCTGCCGGACGCCGTCATCAACGGCGACCCGTATCCGGTCAAGGCGTGGTTCGTGCATTCCACCAATCCGGTGATGAGCGATCCCAACCGTGACCGCGTGTTGGAGATGTTCAAGAATCTGGAACTCGCAGTGTCGCTCGAACTCTACATGAGCGAGACGGCATTGGAGTGCGACATCGTGCTGCCCGAAACCTCGTTCCACGAGCAGGCGGAAATCCGCCAGGGCATGTGGCTCGGGCCCGAGGCCGTGCTGTGCCAGCCGGTCGTCGCGCCGGTCGGCGAGGCCAAGCCGGCCTACGAGATCGTCAAGGGCATCGCGGAGAAGATGGGTTGGGGGCAGTACTTCCCCTATGAGAAGTGGGAGGATTGGGGTGAACTCGTCACGCGCGACATTCCCATGAGCCTCGACGAACTCAAGCAGAAGGGGTTCTGGGCGGGCGAGGTGCGGTTCAACCGCTTACCCGCCGGCCTGTCGACGCCATCTGGCAAGATCGAGATCTATTCGAAGGATTACGAAAACGCCGGCCTCAATCCTTATCCGGATTACACCGAGCGCAGCGTCATTCCCGATGCGGAGTATCCGCTCCAGTTGACGCACTCGAAGTTCTCGATGCATTGCAACATCGTCACCCAGAACAATCCCTACCTGATGGAGGTCTGCGGCGAGAATTGGGTCGAGGTGAACAGCCAGGACGCCGCCAAGTATGGCATCCGCGACGGCGAGAAGTGCATCGTCGAGAGCCCCAAGGACAAGATCGAGATCAAGGCCAAGGTCGTCGAAGGCTTGGTGCCCGGCTGCGTGTCGGTCCGCCATGGCCACGGCTTCGGTCACTGGGCCATGGGCTCGACCGCCAAAGGCAAGGGGGCGCATTCGAACAACCTGATGGACACCTACACCAACCCGGTCACCGGCGCCAACTGCTACAACGAATGCAAAGTGCGCATTCGGCCCGTGGCTTGAGGGGAGGGGGAAGCGTCATGCAACACGGCTTCTATTTCGACCACAAGCGCTGCGTCAAATGTCATGCCTGCGAAATCGCCTGCAAGACCTGGAACGAGGTCGAGATCGGGCCGCGCTGGCGCGAGGTGGTGAAGATCGAAAGCGGCACCTTCCCGAACGTTAAGGCCATGAACGTTTCCATGGCCTGCATGCATTGCGGTGACGCGCCCTGCCGCAACGCCTGTCCGGTGACCGCGATCACCAAGCGAGCCGGCGACGGCATCGTCGTCGTCGACCAGAACAAGTGCATCGGTTGCGGTTTCTGCGCCTGGGCTTGCCCGTTCAACGCGCCGCAGTTGTCGGCCGCCGCCGGCAAGATGGAGAAGTGCAACTTCTGCCAGACGCCGGGCAAGGAACGGCCGCTCGACATGCCGCGCGCTTGCGAGGAAATCTGCCCGACCGGCGCGATCAAGTCCGGCTCCATGGCGGCGTTGGCCAATCAGGGCCGCGAACGTGCGGCCGAACGGTTGGGCGGTTCCGGTTTCCCGGGTATGATCGTGAGCGCCCAGCAGCAATTCGGCGGCGATTGACCTGGGCATGCAATAACAGCTGGATTTGAGCCATCCCATGCCGGCGACGCATACCGGCAGGCGGTGGAAACGGGCTAACTAGGCTAGCCGATTCAACGGCTTGAACATAAGATGCCAGGAAATGCGGTAGGACCGCGGTGCCCGGCAAACCGGTGCAAGAAGTGAAAGTCGGGGAGACTGTCATGGTCGCAATCAATAAGAATACCATATCGCCGCAGCGCAAGCGGGTGCTCGACGCCATCAGCCTGCGAGAGCCCGATCGCGTGCCGGTTGGCATGTGGGGCACGGTCGAGGGTTACACCAACCTGCGCCGTGGCCTCGGCATGGAATACAACGAGAACCCGCGCAACTATCGCACCGGTTCGACGACCTGGACCACGGACGTCAGTTTCGAGCTCGATATCGCCGAGCGGCTTGACCTCGACTTCGTCCGCATCTCGATCGGCCCTCCGGGCGGTTCGCCCGGGTTCCGGCCGGTCGCGGAAGGCGATTTCCCGTTCAAGCTCGACGTCAAGCCGCATGGCGACGAAGAGGTCAACGTCGACGAATGGGGCGTGATCCGCAAGTTCACGCCGCACGAGAACGGCAGCTACTTCGAAATGATCGGCTATCCGTTGTTCGACGCCACCAGCGCGCCGCTCGAGGAAGGCCTGAAGATTCTCGAGGCCTATCCCTGGCCCGATCCGAACGACCAATGCTGCTTCGACGATTCACCGATTCCCGGCATGGACATGCGCACCTACTGCAAGTACGTGCGCGAGGAGACGCCGTTCGCGCTCATGGGTCAGGCCGGTCGCGGCGGGCTGTTCGAGCAGGCCAAGTACATGGTCGGCTACGCCAAGATCTTCTCCGACTTCATCGAGGCGCCGGAGTTCCTGGAAGCCTTGCTGACCAAGCTCACCGATCTGGAAATCGCCTTCAACAAGGCGATGATCGACCGCATGGGCGAGTACATCGACTGGATTCGCGTCAGCCCCGAGGATTTGGCCAGCGAGAAGACGGCCTTCCTTTCCTTGAAGATGTTCGAGCGCCAGTTGCTGCCGCACTATCATCGCGCCTGTATCGAAACCAAGGAGTACTTCCTCAAGAAGAACCCCAACGGCAAGATTCAGTTTCACAGCTGCGGCGCCATCCCGACCTCGTTCATGGAAGGGCTGCTGCGCGGCAAGCTGTCGAACGGCATGTCCTGCATCGACGGGTTCGATCCGATCCAGCCGAAGGCGGCGCGCCATTCGGGTCCGCGCTCGAAGAAGCTGATGCTTGGTGACCGCATGTTCTTCTACGGCGGCATCGACGTGCAGGAGACGCTGCCTTGGGGCTCCGAAGAGGACGTGCGCAGGGAAGTGCGCCAGCGCATCTGGGAAATGGGCAGGGGCGGCGGCTACTTGTTGAGTTCGTCGCACCGCCTCGAACACGACGTGCCCGTGGAAAACACGCTTGCCATGATCGACGAGGCGCGGCAATACGGGGTCTACCCGCTTCCGGAGGAGCCGCCGGAAGGCGCCGACGTGGGCGACGATCTCCCCGGCATGCAGCGCTGACTTCCCGATTCCGGCAAATCATTACCCGACGAGGATTTATTGATGGCCCTGGTGATTGATACCGAGCAAGAATTCGATCTTGAAGACCTCAAGCACGACATCGCGATGACTCGGGCGACTGCCCGTTGGAGCGATGCGCCTGCGGATATCAAGGATTTGTTCCATGAATTGGAGTGGAACATCATCGATGGCGAACACATGGACACGGTCGAATTCATCAATACGGCGCTCGGCCAGGAAGTCTCGCCGCGTACCTTGATCGCGGGCCCGATGGCGACCGGCATCGCCGAGGTCGGCCGCCGCTTCAAGATGGATGAATACTTCCTGCCGGAAGTGATGATGTCGGCGAAATGCATGCAGGCGGCGCTCGAGGTGTTGAAGCCGTTGATCGTGGCGGAAAAGACCGAGGAAGTTGGTACCGTCGTGGTCGGTACCGTGCAGGGCGACTTGCACGACATCGGCAAGAAGATCGTCGCCATGATGCTGGAGGCCGCCGGTTTTACCGTCATCGACCTTGGCGTCACCGTCACGCCCGATCAGTTCATGGAAGCGATCGAAAAGCACAACCCGGTCATCGTCGGGTTCTCGGCGCTGCTGACCACGACCATGAACATGCAGTGGGAAACGCTGAAGCGCATCACCGCCGACGGCAAGCGCCAGGATCTTAAGGTGTTCGTGGGCGGCGCACCAATCAGCCAGAACTGGTGCGACAAGATCGGCGCCGATGCCTATGCCATGGACGCCCTGATCGCGGTGGAAAAGGCAAAGGCCTGCATCACCAATCTCGCCAACATGAAGGGCGGCGATCCGGAACTGCACGATGCGCTCGTGAAGATGGATGTCGAGCGCGAGCGCGCCAAGCTCGCCGCCGACAGCGCCTGAGCGGAGAGCTAATCAGCGACGAGGGTGATGAGCGCTAACGGACCCGCCATCAGCCGAACCGTTCCGCCTTTGCTGGCGGCCGGCGGGCTGTTGGCCGCCGGGCTCGTGGGCGGTATCGGCGCCGCCTGGGGTTACGGCCTTTTCATGCTCGCCATGGCGTTGCTCGCGCTCGGCGCCGGCGCCTTCGCCGTATATGCATTCACGCGAAGCGGTGACGGCGCCACGCTCCAGGATGTTTGGTCCGCTGCCCTCAAATGGGGTGCTTGGGGTTACGTCTGGGCCGTGGCGGCACTTAGCGGGCATTTCATTCACGAAACGCTTGTCGGGCGCATGGAACTGGCCTGGATCCTGTTCGGACCTGCGGCCTTGGCCGCGATCGTCGCCGTCGACTGGGGGCTCTACAAACTCCTGGTCAAGAAGAACCTGCCGACCTGGGGTCGGTTTGGCCATCTCGTCACCCGCGACGCCATCGACCCGGCGGCCATGCGCCGCACCTTCGTCGACGACGTCGTCCTGCACAAAAGCCTGTTTTCGGTGAGCCGGTTCCGGTGGCTCCGTCACACGCTGATCTTCTGGGGCTTCGTGGCGATGTTCGGGGTTGAACTGCTTGCCGTCCTGGCGCGCGAGGCGTGGCCGGCTTTCGGCGGCCATGACGTCTGGCGCGTTCCCGGCCATCCGCTGCGCCTTGGCTTCGATTTCGCCTATGATTTCACCGGCGCCATGATCCTGGCCGGCTGCCTTCTCGCCCTGGTTTGGCGAGTTCTGGTTAACGGCAAGCCGGAGCAGAAATTCGCCGATACGCCGAGTACGCTGTTTTTGCTGTTCGTGGTCGCCAGCGGCTTCATCCTGGAAGCGCTGCGGCTGGCCACGATGACGCCCGATCCGAGTCACTGGGCGTCGTTCCTGGGGTATGCGCTATCGTTCTCGATGCCTGCCGGCGGCATCGATGCCACGCTCACCCAGGCGCTTTGGTACATCCACGTCTTCGGGTCCTGCGCCTTCATCGCCTACGTGCCGGCGAAGCGCCTCGTGCATTCCTGTGCCACGCCCGTGGGCCGGCTGATGAACTCGCAGAAAGGACTTCTGGCGCGCAAACGGCTGGCTTCGCTCGGCGGTTTGATGACCGGAAATGGCAACGATTGACGTTCTCCCAACTTGACCTGCAATCCGTCCCGCCCGAGAGTAAGGGCCGTCGCCAGGTGACGGAACGGTGATAGCGTGCCGAAACTGAAACAGGTTCTGCCGGCCGGTCGCAGGGAGGAACTCCGTGGGTTGCTCGATGTCGAAGTCGTCGCGGTGCGGTTGAATACCGGCGCGCCGTGCTTGAGCCATGCCGGTCCGTTCGAGGCCTGGCCGGGGGAGGGCGACAACGTCCGCCAATGGTTCGTGCTGGAGAACGGCAAGGCCGTTGCCATCGACGAGCGCCCGGACGGACCGCCCGTCTTCCCCGTCGTCGACTATCGGGACGCCGTGTGAGGTCAGGAGATGGATTGGAATCAACTTCGCGTATTCGCCACGGTCGCAGAGGTCGGCAGTTTCACCGGTGCCGGCAAGGCGCTCGGCCTCAGCCAGTCTGCGGTCAGCCGCCAGATCAGCACGCTCGAAAGCGACCTCGGCGTCATGCTGTTCCGTCGCCATGCCAGCGGCATCGTCCTGACCGAACCCGGTCTCGAACTGCAACAGGCGGTTACCGACATGTCGTCGCGCCTCGCGCTCGCCACCGGCCGCATCAATGAATATCGAGATTCGCCGGAAGGTCCGCTCCGCATCACCACGACGGTGACATTCGGTTCGGCGTGGTTGAGCGCGCGCATGAACACCTTCCTGGAGACTTATCCGGACATCTCCGTTTCGCTTTTGCTGGTCGATAACCTGGAACTCGACCTCGGTCGTGGCCAAGCCGACGTCGCCATCCGGTTCTGCCGGCCGACCCAGCCAAATCTGGTGCAGCGCAAACTGATGAGCATGCACTACCACGTGTTCGCGTCCGAGGATTACATTGCCGCCAACGGCATGCCGAAGACCGTCGACGATCTGGATTATCACCGCATCATCGTCTACGGCGAAGACGTGCCGGCGCCGGTGGACGACATCAACTGGCTGCTCGGCGCCGGCCGGCCGGAGGGCGACCCACGCATGCCGGCGCTTCGCGTCAACAGCGTTCACGGCATCTATCGCGCGGTGCTCAGCGGTCTCGGCATCGCGGCGCTTCCGTATTACCTCAGCGACGAGTCGCCCAAGCTGGTCGAGATATTGCCGGAGCTTTGCGGCCCCAGCATGGACGCCTATTTCGTCTATCCGGAAGAGTTCCGCCATTCAAAACGCATCGAGGTGCTGCGCGACTTCCTGCTCGCCGAAGTCAAGGCCTACAAATACAGCCATAAGGCTGACGAGACATGAGCGCCGTCCCCGTCTGCGCCAAACCGGGCCCCTACGTCGTCGACGTGGAGGCTGGGCGTGAATATCTGTGGTGCGGTTGCGGGCGTAGCCGCAGCCAGCCCTGGTGCGATGGATCGCATGACGAAGACACCGCCTTCGGGCCGATTTCATTCGTCGCGCCGGTGACGGCCGAGTTCTACATGTGCGGCTGCAAGCGTTCCGACAACAAGCCGTTCTGTTTCGGCAATTGCCGCGGCCATCAGCGCGCCTTGTCGCAAGCCGGTGAAAGCGCGGCGGACTGATGGCGTCGAAACGCGCATACAAGGTTGTCGTTTGCCACAATCTCGTGGCCGCCGTCGAAAGCGTCGAGGTCGCGCCGGAAACAGAAGTGGCGGAGGACAATCTCGTCGTAACCTTGAAACTCGCGGAGAACTTTCGGCGCAACGGCAACATCGACGGCGAGTACCTGTTCGCCGGTATCAACAAGGCTAAGGATTTCGCGTTGGTGGCGCTGGATTTCGTCAAGAAGTTGGCGGAAAAGTCGGAGCAGGGCCTGGCGCAGCACAACTTCTTCGGCGAACCGACCTGGATCAATCCGTCGCTCGCCGGCAAACAAAAAATGCAACATTAAGCTGATAGGGTCTTCGGCAACGAGGCCGGCATGAACAATGACGCACCCCTGAGGACGCTCTATCTCCTGCGCCATGCGAAGTCCTCGTGGCAGGACAAGGCGATGGCCGACTTCGACCGGCCGCTCAACAAGCGCGGCCTCCAGGCACGCATCGATATCGCGCAATACATGGACCGCATGGGTTACCGGCCGGACGTCATCCTGTGCTCGACCGCGAAACGCGCGGCGATGACGCTGGAACCCGTGCGCCAGGCGGCCGGTGGCGCGTGCAAGGTGACCATGGACGAGGGGCTCTATCTCGCCGATCCGAAGGCACTCGCGCACCGGGTCGCGGAGATCAAGCTCGCGCACAAGTCGGTGATGCTGATCGGACACAATCCCGGTATGCACATGCTGGCGTTGGCGCTGGCCGCGCCGTCGTCGATGCCGGCCTTCACTACGTTGCAATTGAAGTTTCCGACGGCGGCACTTTGCGTGTTGCAGACAACGCAGTCCGGTTGGAAGCCGGTCGCGCCGAACAGCTATCGGCTGGTCGATCTCGTGTTGCCGCGGGAATTGGCCGCCGCCTGAGGCGCATCCTCTGTGGTCGTATCGGCGGGCTCGTCGTCCTCATTGAGAATTCGCATGGCGGCGCCGTCAAGGTCGTCGAACTGGCCCGATCTGAGCGCCCAGACGAACGCCACCAGCCCGAGGCCGCCGGATCCGAGCGCGATCGGTATCAGGATGACGAGAGCGTCCAATGGCTATTCCGCTTTCGCCAGCCGGAGGCGCATGGCTTTGAGCGTCACCAGCAGGGAAGACGACAACATGGCGATGGCTGCGATTAGCGGTGTCGCTAAACCGAGCACCGCGATCGGCACGGCGAGCAGGTTGTAGCCGATCGACAGGGCCATGTTATGACGCACAAGCCGGTCGGCCCGGCGCGATATGCGAAGGCAACTCAATACGGGCGCCAGGCGTTCGCCCTAGAAGACGAAATCGGCTGTGGTCTGAGCGACATCGGTGGCACTCGCCGGCGAGATCGAGGCATAGCCGGCGGCCAGTGCCGGCGCATCGTTGAGGCCGTCGCCGACCATCACCACCTTGCGGCCTTCGCCGCCGAGCTTGTCGAGAATGTCGATCTTGTCCGTCGGCAGGCAATCCGCGTGCCACTCCGCGATGCCGAGTCCGGCAGCGGTGGCGGTCACCACCGGTTTTCGGTCGCCGGAGATCAGTACGATGCGCGGTCGGGACGTCGATCTCGCCGCCGAACTGGCGCCGGCGCGCATGTCGGTTTTCGGTTATGCGCACGTGCCGTGGATGGAGACCCACCAACGAATGATCGACGATGCCGCGCTGCCGGGGGCCGAGGAGCGTTGGCGCCAGTCGGAGGCCATCGCCGAACGGTTCGTCCAGCGCGGTTATCGGCGGGCCGGTCTCGACCATTTCGCACGTGCCGACGACGCCATGGCACGGAGCCTCGAGGCCGGCCAGTTAAAACGCAACTTCCAAGGCTACACGACGGACGGGGCGGCGGCCCTGATCGGCCTCTGCGCATCATCCATCGGCGCGCTCAGGCAGGGTTATGTGCGGAACGCACCGTCGGTTCGGACCTGGCGCCGGGCCATCGATGAAGGTTGTTTTGCCGTCGAACGCGGCCTCCTGCTCTCGCCGGAGGATGTCGTGCGCCGGTACGTCATCGAACGCTTGATGTGCGATCTTGCCGTCGACCTGTCCGCTTACGTGGGGCGTGAGGGCGCCCCGGACGACGGTTTTGCGGACGAGCTTGCCCGGCTCGGAGACATGGCCGCGGACGGAATCGTCGAGATCGACGGCAGCAGCATCCGAGTTCGCGAACCGGGTCGTGCACTGGTGCGCTCGGTCTGCGCGGTGTTCGACACCTACTTGCAATCGGGGCGAGGGCGTCATTCCGCCGCCGTTTGATTGCAAATTTTCGCCAAGTGATTTACATCACACACAAAACCCGAATGTTGCGGATACGTTGCAGCAGTGGAAGAACGCCTCGCCTTTACCCGTTCGCCGGCCCCGCAACCTGCCGTCCGTGTCGACGGCTCTGTCTATCGCACGGTCGAATGGAGCCAGGGCAATCTGGTCGTCGCCTGTCACGGCGGCTATCGCATCGGTGCGCTGGTGGTCATCGATGCGGTCGGTCCCGATGCCGACACGATGCAATCGGTCGGCATTCGCGGCCGCATCACGCGGGTAACGCCGGACGGCGACGCCGCCGTCGATTTTCTGCATCGTGACGACGCGGCGATGCTGGCGCTGCGGGCGCTGGCCGAGGGGTGATCAGACGTCCTGGGCCAATGGCAGGTTGACCAGCAGGTTCTGCGGTTTCAGGCGCACCCGCCCGGTATCGGTCATGGCCAATCCCAGATAGACCGGCCGGCCGGCGATATCGCTCCGCATCACCGCCGGATCGTCGAACTCGAGCCGGAACAGCGTGAGCAACCTGGTCATGCGTTCGTCGGAAACCTTTTCACCCCGGTAGAGCGCATCGAGGAGCGCGCTCGCCTCGGCGTCCAGGCCCAAATGCCAGACCCAGCGCGCGTCGTTGATCTCGGGAACCGGCTGGATGCGGACCGCGACCGCGAGGAAATGCCGCACCCAGCCCTCGAGCACCCGGCAGAGCGCGTCCAGGCCATGACGCCCGAAACTCAGGTCGAGCACGTAGTCGAAGGATTCGTTCCGCGGCCAATAGCCTTCGGCGGCTTCCGGCAGCAGGACGTCGAGCGTCGTCGCGCGGATTTCGGTGCCGCTTTCGCGGACCAGGCGGCCGAGATTTCCCATGCCGCCCGCGCGTCCCATCCGTTCGACGGTCTCGAAGTCGCCGAGCAGGATCGCGCCCTGTTCGATGGTGGCGCGCTGCTCGCGAAACAGCAGTTCGCCGGCGCGTGCCCGCATCGGGTCGTCGTTGCCGTCCAGTAGCGCGCGGGTCGCCAGTTGCGCCATGGCATCGATGAAGACACCGGGCAGGCCGACATCGCCGCCACGGAATAGTGTCAGGTAGCAGGCCTCGACGGTTCCGGCCTTGACGAGTCGGTCGCAAAAGTCGAGCAGCACGGTGTAGTTTTCGCGCGCGTCCGGGTCGGCCATGGCGCCGATGTCGGCCACCCCCAAAGGCAGCCCGGGCTCGGCCAGCAACCGGGCATACAGCGCACGCTCTGCATCGCACGACTCGGCGACCGGGGCCACTTCCGGCCGCTCCCATAGGGAGCGCAGGTAGTCGTCGGTGACGGAAAGCCAGCCCGTGTCGTCACGCGCGAGCAGGCGGTAACCCGAGTTGGGCCAGAGGTCGGGGCGCGGCGCGTCTATGACCGGTGCCTCAGTTGTGACCGCTGATCTCGGCGTGCAGCGGCTTGGTCTCCTCGAACTTTTTTATCTGCTCGTCGGAGGCTTTCTGCTGGTGCTTCAACTTCCATTCCGAATAGGGCATGCCGTAGATGGCCTCGCGCGCCTGGTCGTCGGTCATCTCCACGCCGCGCGCCTCGGCTTCGGCCAAATACCATTTCGACAGGCAATTCCGGCAGAACCCGGCGACGTTCATGATGTCGATGTTCTGCGCGTCGGTGCGCTTCTGGAGATGCTTGACCAAGCCGCGGAAGGCTGCGGCCTCGAGTTCGGTGCGGGTGCGGTCGTCCATGGTTCCTCCCTGTTCGGCGCCTGCAATGGATACGCTCCTTCATATAGTGCGTCTGAACCGCCCTGACCAGTATGGCGCGCTATTCCGCCGGTTTGTCGTGAATGGCCCGGTTGACATATGATGCGGCGTGCCTGCCCGTGGCAGACACGGATCAGGAGGGAGGATCCATGTTGAAGAAATATTCGCCAGCCATTGCCGCCGCTATCGCGCTCGCGCTGCAAGCGCTGCCCGCTTACGCCGCCACCGACGTCATCAAGGTACGGATCATGGGGTCCGACTTGGCCGCCGATGTCGCGCGCGGCGCCGTCCATGCCTGCCGCGCCAAGGGCTATCAGGTCTCGGCCGTGGTGCTCGACCGCGCCGGTGACATCATCGCCGCGCAACGCGACACCCTGGCCGCGCGTCATACGCTCGAGATCGCCGAGCGCAAGGCCGGTACGGTGGTGCTCGCGGGCGTCGATTCCGTTCAGATGGTTCAGAACCGCCAGGACATCCGCCCCGAGCTCAACCAGATGCAGGGGATCATCATCATGGGCGGCGGCGTGCAGATTCGCGCGGCGGGCTCGTTGATTGGCGCCGTCGGCGTGTCCGGCGCGCCGGGCGGCGACATCGACGAGGAATGCGCCAAGGCCGGCCTGGAGAAGGTTGCCGACCGGCTCGATTTCGCCGACTGAGGCCGGCGGTTCGCGTTCACCCGCCGTCGAGCAGGCGCCGGACTGCGTCCTTGAATTCCTGCGAGCGCGCCGAGCCGTTATCGGAAACGCCGGGAAGCTCGATGAACTCCGCCGTGATGCCGCGCCTCTTGGCCTTTTCGACGTAATCCTTGGCGATTACCGGGCGGGTGTTGCCGTCGTTGCCGCCGGTGACGGCGACGATCTTCGCATTGGTCGCGACGCCGGCGATGAAATCGTGTGGCGACAGGCTCCAGGTCCAGTTGTTGCTGCCGCGTTTCATGATCCACCATTCCGGCACATTGCAGGGGCACGCCGCGAGCACGACCGCGTCGACGAGACCCGGATGCTTGCCGAGGATGACGGCGGAAATCGCCGCGCCGCCCGAGTGCCCGGCGAGCACTACGCGCGCTGCCTTGTAGTGTGCCTTGAGCGCGGTCACGGCCGCCGTCACCGCGGCGATCACGTCCTCGCGGTAGCCGTCCCCATCGCGATAAGAATCGCCGGTGGAGCGGTTGTCGTTCCGGTCGTAGTAGCCGGGCCGGATCAGGCCGACGGAGACGACCCCGGCGGCGCCGAAGCTCGCGGCCATCTTGAAGAGATAGTCGGACGGCCCGCCGCTCGAACCGTCGCCATGGATGAAGACGACGAGCTTAGTCTTCTCGGTGGGTTCGCCGTAGGCGTGGATGACCAGGCATTCCTCGCCCGCCTTGACGCGGGTGCGGTTGTCGGCGGCACAATCGGTGGCGTGCACGGAAGGCGCCAACATCAGCGTCAGGATCGCAATCGACCGCATGGCCAAGACCTCCTTGGCAAAGCTTCGGCGAATTTATTCTAACGCCCGACGGCACGCCATCCGATGTCGCGCCGGCAGAATCCGTCCGGCCAGTCGATCTTGTCGACGGCCTCGTAGGCCTTCTTCTGCGCTTCCTTGACAGTCGGCGCCTTGGCGGTGACGTTGAGCACGCGCCCGCCCTGGGCGGTGATGCGGCCGTCGGCCTCGCGCTTGGTGCCGGCGTGGAAGACGACCACGCCATCGACCTTGCCGGCGGCCTCCAACCCCTTGATCTCGGAGCCCTTGTCGTAGTTTCCCGGATAGCCATTGGCGGCCATCACCACGCTTAAGGCGACGTCGTCGTGCCATTGCGGCTTGATCTTGTCGAGGCGTCCCTCGGCGGCGGCGAGCAGCAGTTCGAGTGCGTCCGACTTGAGCCGCATCATCATCGGCTGGCACTCGGGATCGCCGAAGCGGCAGTTGTACTCGATTAGCCTGGGTCCGGCCGTGGTGATCATCAGCCCGGCGTAGAGCACGCCCTGGAACGGCGTGCCTTCCGCCGCCATGCCCTTGATCGTCGGCTCGACGATCCGCGCCATGACGTCGGCGATCATCTTGGAGTCGAGCACCGGCGCCGGCGTATAGGCGCCCATGCCGCCGGTGTTGGGGCCTTCGTCGCCGTCGTGGGCGGCCTTGTGATCCTGGGCGCCGACCAGCGCCAGCGCGTGTTCGCCGTCGACGAGGGCGAAGAAGCTCGCCTCCTCGCCTTCCATGAATTCCTCGATCACCACTTCCGCGCCGGAATCGCCGAAGGAGCCCTCGATCATCATGTGGTCGATGGCGGCATAGGCCTCGTTTTCGTTGCGGCACAGGATCACGCCCTTGCCGGCGGCGAGGCCGTCGGCCTTGACGACGATCGGCGCGCCCTTGACGCGGATGTATTCCTTGGCCGCGTCGCACTCGTCGAAGCGGGCGTATTCGGCGGTCGGAATGTCATATTTGGCGCAGAGGTCCTTCATCATGCCCTTGGACCCCTCGATCATGGCGGCTGCCGCCGAGGGTCCGAAGGTCTTGATGCCGGCCTCGCGCAACCGGTCGGCGAGGCCCAGCACCAACGGGCCTTCCGGGCCGACCACGACGAAATCGATCTTGTTGTCCTCGGCGAAGCCGACGATGCCGTCGAGATCGTCGGCGGCGATGGCGACACATTCGGCAACGCCTACGATGCCGCCGTTACCGGGCGCGCAGTAGAGTTTCTTGCATTTGGACGACTTCGCTATGGCCCAGGCCAAGGCATGTTCACGGCCGCCCGAACCGACCACCAGTACCTTCATGGCAAATCTCGCTCCCTGGTCATTCAGCCGATGCCAACGCGGTCGGTTCTGCCCGAAATCCCACTTGTCCGGCAAGGCGTTTATTATACTCTCCTACTCTAACCATGATTGATTATCAGTCCACTGCAAACCCGGCCTCCGATGTGGCCGCCGGACCGGAGCACAATCTGCCGGTGTTCGGCGTCGGGGAGATTTCCCAGGCGCTGAAAACGACCGTCGAGCGGACGTTCCAACGCGTCCGCGTGCGGGGCGAGGTGTCGGGCCTCAAGCGCGCCGCTTCGGGGCACCTCTATTTCGCGCTTAAGGACGACAGCGCCGTGATCGACGGGGTCTGCTGGCACGGCACCCTGGCCGCGACCCGTGTGCAGCCCGAGGACGGCATGGAGGTCATCGTTACCGGCCGGCTCACCACCTACCCGGCGCGTTCGCGCTACCAGATCGTGGTCGAGGCGTTCGAGCTTGCCGGCGAGGGTGCCTTGCTCAAGCTCCTGGAGGACAGGCGTCGCAAGCTCGCCGCCGAGGGCCTGTTCGATGCCGAGTGCAAGCGCGATTTGCCTTACCTCCCCGACGTCATTGGCGTCGTCACCTCGCCGACGGGCGCCGTCATCCGCGACATCCTGCACCGCCTCGCCGACCGGTTCCCGTCGCGGGTATTGTTCTGGCCGGTGTTGGTACAGGGCGACCGCGCGGCTGAACAGATCGCCGCTGCGATCCGCGGTTTCAATGCACTGCCGACGGAAGCGTCGGTGCCGCGGCCCGACCTCCTGATCGTCGCGCGCGGCGGCGGCAGCCTGGAGGACCTATGGGCGTTCAACGAGGAGATTGTGGTGCGCGCCACAGCCGAAAGCGAAATCCCGCTGATCTCGGCCGTCGGCCATGAAACCGACACGACGCTGATCGATTTCGCCTCCGACCGGCGTGCGCCGACACCGACGGCAGCGGCCGAAATGGCCGTGCCGGTCAGGAACGACCTGCTTGCCGAAGTCCTGGAGGAGGGTGCCCGCCTACAGGGCGCGGTGGCGCGCCGCCTGGACGACGGCCGGCTGCGGTTGCAGGCGCTGGCACGCGGCCTACCCGATCCGACCCGCACCATTGAGGACAGCGTCCAACGCCTGGACGATTGGAGCGAGCGGCTTTCCAACGCGCTGCAACTGGGCATCCAGGCGCGGCGCCGCGACCTCGCCGCCGAAGCCGCGGGGCTGCGCGCGCCGAGCCATCTCATCCAAGCCGGACGCCAGGGCTTGGACGCCGAGGCGCGCGCGCTCGAGCGCGCCATGGCGCAGCGTTTGATCGAGCATCGACGCGGGCTCGAAAGCGTTGGCGCGTTGTTGGAAAGCTATTCGTTCCAACGCGTGCTCGAACGTGGCTTCGCCCTGGTGACCGACGCCGAAGGCCGTACCGTGGCCTCGGTCGGTAGCGTCAATGCCGGCGACGAAATTGGTCTCAGGCTCGCCGACGGCGCGCTTTCGGCCCGGGTCACCGGCGGTGCCAAACCACCCGGAACGAAGCCCAAGGCATCGAAGCCGGGCAAGCGCGACCAGCGCCAGGGGACGCTGCTGTGAGGCATCTGCTCACCTCCATCGCCTTCGGTTTGGCGGCGACGCCGGCCTGGGCCTGCGAACTCGGGCTGCCGGCAAAGGCGCAGCAGGGCGGGCTCGTGGTCGGCACCGCGCCCAAGGGTACGGCGGTCACGGTCGATGGCCGCAAGGTCCGGGTCTCGGCCGAGGGCCGTTTCCTCGTCGGCTTCAGCCGCGACGCCACCAAGCCAGCGGACGTCGTTGCCACGCTGGCGGACGGCCGAGCGCTCAAATGCGCGGTTGGTGTAGAGAAGCGCCAGTACAACATCCAGCGCATCGACGGCCTGCCCAAGCGGCAGGTCTCGCCCAGCGCCGAGGACTTGAAACGCATCCGAACCGAGCAGCAAGCGATCGACAAGGCACGCTGGCTGAACAGCGCTGGGGCCGATTTCCTGGCCGGCTTTCAGTGGCCGCTTAAAGGCCGAATTTCCGGTGTTTACGGCTCGCAGCGCGTCCTCAACGGCCAGCCGCGCCGACCGCATCTCGGCGTCGACATTGCCGCGCCGACAGGCACGCCGATCCTGGCGCCGGCGCCCGGCACCGTGGCGATGGTGCATGCCGACATGTTCTTCACCGGCAAGTCGGTGATCCTCGACCACGGCCATGGACTGACCAGTTTCTACGTCCACATGAGCGCGATCTCGGTCAAGGAAGGCCAGCGCCTCGAACGCGACCAGGAGATCGGCAAGGTGGGCCAGACCGGCCGTGCCACGGGGCCGCACCTGCACTGGGGCGTCGCGCTGTTCTCGACCCATCTTGACCCGGCGCTGCTGGCCGGGAAAATGCCGGAGACAAAAGGAAAGGCGCAGCCATGAGCGAACGACAGGTCGATCAGCACGAAAAGGACGTCATCGAACGGGGCCGCAAGGTGCTGCCCGCCGGCGGCTTCGGCAACGTCACCTTCGACGTCGTCGTCGCCAAGGGCCAGGGCGGCCACGTCTGGGACGAGAGCGGTAACGAGTACATCGATTATCTGCTCGGCTCCGGCCCCATGCTGGTCGGGCACGCCCATCCGGTCGTGACCGCGGCGGTGATGGAACAGGTCGCCAAGGGCACTACCTTCTTCGCCAATAATGCGCAAGGTATCGCCCTGGCCGAGGACATCGTCGACGGCGTGCCCTGCGCCGATCAGGTGCGATTCGTCTCGACCGGCTCGGAGGCGACCTTCTACGCCATGCGTGCCGCGCGCGCGCTTACCGGTCGCGACAAGTTCCTCAAATTCGAGGGCGGTTTCCACGGCATGAGCGACTACGCGCTTATGAGCATGGCGCCGGCCAGGCCCGGAAACTTCCCACAGGCGCTTCCCGATACCGCCGGGATTCCCGCCAACATCGCCGACGACATGCTGATCGCGCCCTACAACGACGCCGAGACGGCGACCCAGATCATCAAGGAATACAAAGACGAGCTCGCCGGCGTCATCGTCGAGCCGATCCAGCGCATGATTCCGCCCAAGCCTGGGTTCCTGGCGGCGCTCCGCGACGCGACGACCAGGGCCAGCGTGCCGTTGGTGTTCGATGAGGTTGTCACCGGTTTCCGCTTCGCCTATGGCGGCGCCCAAGAGTACTACGGCGTCGAGCCCGATCTCTGCGCCCTCGGCAAGGTGATCGGCGGTGGCTATCCGCTGGCGGCTGTCGCTGGGCGGTCCGAGATCATGGCCGTGTTCGACGGCGCCCGCGCCAAGCCCGGCCACGCGGTCAAGCAGGTCGGCACGTTGAGTGGCAATCCGGTTGCCGCCGCCGCCGGCATCGCCACCCTCGCCGTGTTGCGCGAGGAAGGCGCTTACGAGCGCATCTTCAAGACCGGCCGCGCCTTGATGCAAGGCCTGAAGGACGCGCTCGCCAAACACAGCGTCGAAGCCCAGGTGCTGGGCGAGCCGCCGATGTTCGATGTGGTGTTCAAGTCGGGCGACATCACCGACTACCGCGGTACGCTCGGGGCCGACGCGGCCAACCTCGCCAAGTTCAACCGTGAGCTTTTGGCGCGCGGTGTGCTCAAGGGCGACAACAAGTTCTACGTCTCGCTTGCCCATACCGAGGCCGATGTGGAGATAACGCTCGCGGCTTACGATGGCGCGCTCGCGGCCGTCGCGGCGTCGTAGGAGTCAGCCCTCCGGCCAGCGGTTGTGCAGCCACAGCCATTGCTCGGGCGTGGCACGAATCCAGCCTTCCAACTTGGCATTAACCAGCGCCATCAGTGCGGCAACGTCGGCATGGCGTTCTCCCGTCGGCGTGAATTCCAGCGGCGGTTCGATTTCGAGCCGAAACCTGGCGCCGGGCAGCCGCACCACCCTTGCCGGCACCACTGGGCAATCGTAACGGAGTGCGAGTTCGGCGAGCGCCGGTGCGGTCATCGCGTCGCGGCCGAAGAACTTGACTGGAATGCCGTCGTTCATTTTCTGGTCGACCAGCATGCCGAGATGATTGCCCCCGCGCAGCGACTTCAACAGCAATCGCGCGCCCTCGGCACCCTTGGGTATGAGCGCACCCTCGACCACCGCCCGACCGCGCCGGTAGAGCCACTCGACCATGCGGTTGTTGGCGGCGCGGTAGACGCGGTCGAGCGGCAGGCCCCGTTGGGTCGCACCCAGGGACACGATCTCCCAGTTGGCGATATGGCCGGAGAAGAAGATTCCCGGCTTGCCGTCGTCGCGCAGCAAATTGACGTATTCGGCGCCGGTGACCTCGACCGGCCCCGTCGGGTCGTAGACGTTGATGGTGGAGAGATGCGGATATTCGCCGGCGACACGGCCGAGATTGTCCCACATGGCGCGGACGATGGCGACGATCTCGGCGTCGGTCTTTTCCGGGAAGGCAAGTTTCAGATTGAGCCGCGCGCGCCGGCTGACGGCCAGCTTGGGCCCGAGCATGCGCCCGAGCGCGCCGCCGAGTGCCGAGGCAACATTGAACGGCAGCAGCCGGAACGCGAGGTACAGCAGCGTCGCGCCGACTGCCACTAGCGGATCGAGCAGATACCGTTTCAGGGGCGCGCGCCTAGCCTGCATTCCGGGCTCCGTCGATTGTCTGTTCGACGATCCTGTCGAAGGCCGCTTGGTCCTCCAATCGGAGCGAGATCGTCAACCGGGAAATGAT
>JAYNJY010000017.1:0-6166 GCA_038110665.1 Rhodospirillaceae bacterium
ATTTTCTTAATGGCCATGTTAAGGCGCCACTCCCGCCTTGGCGCGCGGGCCGAGGCCGACCTTGAGGCGGTTTTCGGCGAGCGAAATGTATTCACAGAGCATCGGCCGGGTTTCGCGCGGATCGATGACCTCCTCGACGGCGAGGGCCTCTGCGGTACGGAACGGCGACGAGTAGGCGCGAAGCTCGGCCTCGATCTCCTTCTCGCGCGCTTTCGGGTCTTCTGCGGCGGCGATCTCGCGGCGGAACGCGGCGGCAACGCCGCCCTCCACGGGGAGCGAGCCCCACTCGCCGGTCGGCCAGGCGATCTTGAGATCGATGTCGTTCTTGTTGCAGGTCGCCATGCCGGCCATGCCGTAGCACTTGCGGATGACCAGCGTCAGCGTCGGCACGGACAAGCGCCCGGCGGTGAACACCGCACGCATGCCCTCCCTGAGCGCGCCCTCGCTTTCCGCCTTGAGCCCGACCATGAAGCCAGGCACGTCGACGAAGAAGACCAGCGGAAGGTGGAAGGTATCGCAGAGTTCCATGAAGTGGATCTGCTTCCTCGCCGCGTCCGCGTCCATGGCGCCGCCGTAGACCTTCGGGTTGTTGGCGATGATGCCGACGGGCCGGTCGCCAAGGCGCGCTAGCATGGTGATCAGCGCCTTGCCGTAGGTCGGCCTGATCTCGAAGGTCGAGCCCTTGTCGACGACGAGGGAAACCAGCTTCCGCATGTCGTAGGGCTGGGTCCGCTTTTCCGGCACGATGGTGAGGAGTTCTTCTTCGATGCGGCTCGCCGGATCGTCGCAGGCGGTGACCGGCGGCAGTTCCCAGACGTTCGACGGCATGAACGATAGGAAGCGCCTGATCTGCTCGAACGCTTCTTCCTCCGACTTCGCGACGTTGTGGATCGAGCCGGCCTTGTCGACGGCGATCTTGGGACCGCCCAGTTCCTCCTTGGTGATCTCCTGGCCCAAGGAGCGCTTCACCACCGGCGGGCCGGCGGCGAAGATCTGGCTGGTGCCGTCGACCATGACCGAGAAGTGCGAGAGGATCGCGCGCCCGGCGGGGCCGCCGGCGGCGGTACCGAGCACGGCGGAAACCACCGGGACCTCGCCGAGCAACTCGACCGAGCGCTCGAAGCCGTCGACGCCCGGAAACACGACGTAACCGCGGCGCTTGGCGGACGTCACCGTGCCGCCGGCGCCGTCGATCAGGTTGATCAGCGGAATCTTGTAGTGGTGCGCGACGTCCTCGATGTAGCCGCCCTGGCCGCCCTTGCGGCGCATGGCGCCGAACGATGTGCCGCCGCGCACGGTGAAATCCTCGCCGCCGATGGCGACCGGCCGCCCGTCGATCCTGGCGGTGCCGGCGACGTAGGTGGCCGGCGACAGCTTCTTGAGTTTGAGGTTCTCGTCGTATTCACCGGTACCGGCGAGCGTGCCGACCTCGCGAAACGATCCTGCGTCGGTCAGGCCCTGGATGCGCTCGCGGATGGTGAGACGGCCGGCGGCGTGCTGACGCTCAATGTTCGCCGCG
This sequence comes from Rhodospirillaceae bacterium, assembly GCA_038110665.1. GTDB lineage: Bacteria > Pseudomonadota > Alphaproteobacteria > Rhodospirillales > Casp-alpha2 > TMED8. Next base: position 1,520 of record JAYNJY010000017.1, read on the forward strand.
CCGCCCATCTCCTCGACGTCTGCGCGGCGCTTGGCCAGTTCACCCATGCGCTCGGCGCGTTCGCCCGCCTGGTCGCTCAGCTCTCGATCAGACACAGCACCTGGTCCTCTTCGACCGAGTCCTCGGACTTCACCTTGATCTCGACGAGCTTGCCGGCGACCGGCGCCTCGACCGGGATTTCCATCTTCATGGATTCCAGGATCATGATCAGCTCGCCGGCGGCGATATCATCGCCCTCCGCCTTCTCAACCTTCCAGACCGAGCCGATGACCTCGGACAGCACTTCCGTCGTTGCCATGTTCTTTTTCCTTCCTCGCTTTGTGTCTTGTTCAATACGTCGTCGGCCAGGTCGCCATGCGATGCTCGCCGATGCCCTTGGAGCGCCGCAGCCGATGGATTTCGAGCTGCTGCATGAGATAGCGGCGCGTGTGCGCCGGGTTGATCACCGCCTGTACGCCATAAATCTCGGCCAGGCCATAGGCGGAACTGTCTTTCATCATTTGGTCTAGGATCTGCTGCTTCTTCTCTTCCGACGCGTCCTGGCCCCAGGTCACGATCTCTGTGGCGTAGTGGCTGTCCATGAAGCTGACCTCAGCCGTCGGCCAGGCACAGACGTCGTCCGAGTTGCGCCCGCCGCCCATGTTCAGATAGGCCTGACCATAGGTTTTGCGCATGATCACCGAAAGCTTCGGCACCGTGCACATCTGCAATGCCGTCATGAAATTCATGATCTTGCCGGGCGCCTTCTGGCGCTCGCCCTCGATGCCGATGACGAAGCCGGGCGTGTCGACGAGCAGGACCAGCGGGATGTTGAAGCTGTCGCACATCACCGTGAAGCGGGTCGCCTTCTCGCAGCCGGCGACGTCGAGCGCGCCGGCCTTGCCCATGGGATTGGACGCGATGAAGCCGACGACCTCACCGCCTAAGCGCGCGAGCCCGACCGAGACGGTGCGGCCGAAGCGAGGCTTGAACTCGAAGAAGCTGCCCTGGTCGGCGATGCATTCGATGATCTTGCGCACGTCGTAGCCGCGCTTCCGCTCCAACGGCAGGATGTCGAGGATCTTCGCCGCCGCCTCGTCGCTGCCGGCGGGCACGGGCGCGGTCGGCGGCAATTCCATGTTGTTGGAGGGCATGTAGGAGAGGAAGCGCTTCACTTCCTGGATGGCTTCTTCGTCGCTCTCGACGACGCGGTCGACCATGCCGGTGGTGCGTTCGTGCAGCATCCAGCCGCCGAGTTCCTCGGCCTCGACCTGCTGGCCGATGGCGAAACTGGCGAGGCCGGGGCTGGCGACCGCCATGATCGCGCCCTTGCGCATCACCGAAAAGTCGGCGAGGCAGGTGTACCAGGCCGACGAGCCGTAGCATTGGCCCAGCACCGCCGAGACCCACGGCGTCTCGCGCTTGCGCACGTACTGCTGCGGATCGTGGCCCAGGTTCGTGCCCATGCCCTTGGCGCCCATGTTGTCGGGCATGCGCGCGCCGGAACTTTCGCCGAAGAACACCAGCGGGAAGCCCTTCTCGGTGGCGACGCGCTTGACGTGGCCGATCTTCTTCATGTTGGTGGCGCTCGATGATGCGCCCTTGGTGGTGAAGTCGTTGGAGACGATTCCCATCATGCGCCCTCCGACCTTGCCGAAGCCGGCGACCTTGCCGTCGGCGGGTGTCTTGTCGCGGTCTTCGGGTACTATAGAGGAGACGGCGAGCATGCCGGTCTCGACCCAGCTGCCCTCATCGATGAATGCGTCGATGCGCGAACGCGCGTTCATCAATCCGGCGGCGTCGCGCTTGGCGATGCGCTCCGGCCCGCCCATGGCGCGAACCTTGGCTTCGCGGGCCTCGAGGTCGGCGATCAGGTCTTCGAAACTCATGCGGTCTTATCCTTCAATCTTGCCTTTGCGATGACGCCGGCGGCCTCGAGCCGGGCGATCTCGGCCGGGTCGAGGCCAAGATCGCCTGCGAGCACCCCCGCCGTATCGGCACCGGTAGCACGCCCGGCCCAGGCGACGGCGCCGGGAGTCTGAGAGAGCTTGGGAACGACTCCCGTCACCGTCACCGTACCGAGCGTTTCGTCTTCGACTTGGACCAGCATTCCACGCGCGCGGTAGTGCGGGTCGTCGAAAATGTCTTTCACGTTGTAGATGCGCGCGGCCGGCACCTTGGCCTGCTCGAGCGCCACTTCGGCGTCGGCGAGGTCGAGCGTCGCCGACCACTCGGCGATCAGGGCGTCGAGGGCGGGCTGGTTCTCGGCCCGCGCGACGGCAGTCGAGAAGCGCGGATCGTCCATCAGTTCGGGCCGGCCCATGGCTTCGGTGAGGCGCTTGAACACCGGATTGACGGCGGCGGCGAGCAGCACGTAGCGGCCGTCGCGGGTCGGGTAGATCGAGTTGGGCGCGTTGCCCGGCAGCAGCGGCCCGGCGCGCTTGGCGATGATGCCGAGCTGCTGGTAGACCGGAATGTGCGGCTCCATGAAGCTGAACGAGCCTTCGTAGAGCGTCGAATCGACGACCTGGCCCTTGCCGGTCTTGTCGCGCTCGTGCAGCGCCATCATGGCGCCGAAGGCGCCGTAGAGCCCCGCGATGTAGTCGGCCATGGAGGTGGCGACACGCGGCGGCGGCCGGTCGGGATCGCCGGTGATTTCGCGCAAGCCGCTGACCGCCTCGCAGATCACGCCGTAGCCGCCGCGCGATGCATAGGGGCCATCCTGGCCGAAGCCGGAGATGCGGACCATGATCAGGCCCGGGTTGACCTTGGCGAGGTCTTCGTAGCCCATGCCCCAGTTCTCTAGCGTGCCGGGGCGGAAGTTCTCGACGACGATGTCGGCCTTCTCGCAGAGTGCGCGCACCAGGGTGCGACCCTCGGGTTCGCGCAGGTTGATGGAGGCGATGCGCTTGCCGCGCTGCATCGAGGCGCTGTAGAGCGAGACGCCGTCCTTGCGGTGTGAAAACGAACGGATGGCGTCGCCTTCGGCCTGTTCGATCTTGATTACGTCGGCGCCGAAGTCGGCGAGCAGGCGGGCACAGAACGGCCCGGCCACGGTCGAGCCGAGCTCGACCACGGAGAGGCCGGCGAGCGGCCCGGTTTTTTTCGTCACGTCGTTCACAGCAGGTACTTTCTGTAATCGTGGAACCATTCGCGCGCCGAGCGGATGTTCTCGCGCTTGAGGCGCTCGGCCTCCTCGGCCTTGCCGGCGCGCATGGCGGCGAGGATATCCTGATGCTGGCGCATGCCCTCCTGGGCGCGGCCCGGCACCAGCACCAGGCGCCGGATCAGGACGCGGGTGCGGTCGTAGAGGCTGTCCAGCAGGCCCGAGAGCACGGCGTTGTCGGCGGCCTCGATGCAACGCCGGCGAAACAGGTGCACGGCGTCCTCGTAGGCATCCAGGTCGTTCTGGGCGAGCACGGCGCCCAAGGTGACGCCGAACAGTTCGATCAAATCGTCCCAGCTGTCGGGCGGCACCTTCTCGGTGGCGAGGCGGACCATCTGCGCCTCCAGCACCTCGCGCACTTCGAACAACTCGTCGACGCGGTGCGCCTCCAGCCGCGTGACCATGGCGCCGCGGTTGGGAATGCGCTCGATCAGGCCGCGTTCCTCGAGGATGCCGAAGGTATCGCGGATGCGGGCGCGCGAGACCTTGAACTCGCCGGCCAGGTCCTGTTCGCGGAGCCGCGTGCCGGGCGGCAGTTCATGCTCGACGATGCGCTTGCGCAAGGCGTCGAGCACGTGGCCGCCGCCGCGTCTCGCCTTGACCGTCCTGCGCGCAGATTTAGCCGCCGCCATCGATGCCTCCCTGGCCCCGCCCCCTCGGGATCGGGCACGGAACCGTGCCTTACGCAAACAATATTGTCAACAATTTTGGCGGCAAAGGACCGCCCGGCGTGAACCGGGCGGGAAGGTACCGTGTGAGGCGGATAATCTGTTTTGGGCGGCCCGCGTCAAGCCGGCCGGGGTCAAGCGGGCCTGTTGCCCTCGATGGTGACCCGGCGCATGCAGCGGAACTTGCCGGGATAGTCGTCGAGCGCGAAATGCTGGGTGCAGCGGTTGTCCCAGACGGCAAGCGTGCCGGCGCGCCAGCGCAGCCGGCAGGTGAACTCGGGGCGGTGGACGTGGGCGGCGAGGAACTGGATCAGCGGCCTGCTCTCGTCGGCCGTCATGTCCTTGAAACGGAGCGTATGCGCGACACTGACGTAGAGACCCTTGCGGCCGGTCTCAGGGTGGGTGCGGACGATCGGGTGCTCGGACTGCATCGGCTCGGCGCCTTCGTTGTAGGCGCCCTTCATGTTGGCGAGCGAGCCGATGCGATTGGCGCGGCCGCCCGGATAGAGCGCTTCGGAATCGTTGACGCCGATCAGGCCATCGAGCATCCGCTTCATGCCGTCGGACAGCGTCTCGTAGGCGAGATAGGTGCTGGCGAACAGCGTGTCGCCGCCTGCATCCGGAATGTCAATGCCATAGAGCACCGTGCCCATGTCGGGGAACGGCTTGTAGGCGGTGTCGGAATGCCAGACACCGCCGAAGTTGACCGCGTCGTCGGGCGTCTTGGTCAGCTCGTGCGCTTCCGGCACGCCGTCGACGCCCGCGAGATAAGGATAGGCGATCGGCTTGCCGAACAGGCGCGCGATTTCGACCTGCTTCCCGGCGTCGAGGGAT